>JBIQHO010000054.1:0-15047 GCA_044508545.1 Bradyrhizobiaceae bacterium
TCGAGGTTATGCGGCGCGGAAACATTCCGTCCTTGCAGTCGCAGTCTTCACGGAGACGCCGGGCGATATGGCGCTGCTCGGTTATCACCATCTGCTCCGCCACGCGGCGAGCCTTGTCGTCGTAGACGATCTTTTCATCGCTGTTCAAGTTGCTCTCCCTAAGAGATCCTACGACCAATCGTTAACCGCACCACGCCTGGTGAAGTCCCGTCTTGACGTTCAACTCGAATTCTCCGCAAAGCTGATCCCTCGCGGACGATGAAGCGTAGCGGCCGCTCGCCTCGGTTGTGAATTAACATGCTAGTGAACACGCCTTCGACCAAAGTAGGCTCGACAACGCGTTCTCAGCAGTGAACGCGGCGCGGATCATGCGATCGAAATGACCGTTGCGGGAAGGTTGCGGTATGGAACAAGGCTTCCCATCTGCAGACGGCGGCGCATTTCGCTGTTACGCACATCACCGCATCACACAGAGCAAACAAAGGCATCCCCATGTCGTTTTACGATTCCGCCGCTCCCGCCTTCCTGCAGACGCTCGGCGCCCTTTCCGACATTCTCAGGAAAGCCGAAGCCCACGCGGGCGCGCGAAAGATCGCGCCCGAAACCCTGCTGACCGCCCGGCTCTATCCGGACATGCTGCCGCTGACGCGCCAGATCCAGGTCGCCTGCGATTTCGCCGTGAAGACCTGCGCGCGGCTATCCGGTTCGGAGGTACCAAGCACGCCTGACACGGAGAAGACATTTGACGATTTGCAACAGCGCCTCGCCAAAGCGACGGATTACGTGAAGGGTGTTGCGCCGGCCAAATTCGACGGCGCAGACAGTCGCGACGTCACCTTTCCAGCGGGCCCGGACAAGACGATGACGCTGAAGGGCCAGCAATATCTCAGCCAGTTCGCCTTGCCTAATTTCTATTTCCACGCGACGACCGCCTACGACATCCTGCGCCATAACGGCATCGAACTCGGCAAGCGGGATTTCATGGGCGTGAAATAAGCTCAGGTCGGGCGGCTATCGCAGAAAGAGTCCGGCGGCGCTCACGATCGCGTTCCGGCATTCTGCCGAATCCGGCCGCTCTGCGTGTGCCGGGCGGCAAGCCAGTCGTCGAGCGCTGCGACCTCCGCCGGCGACATCCGCAAGCCCAGCTTGGAGCGACGCCAGACAATGTCGGCTGCGGTACAGGCCCATTCGTACGCCATCAGATAGCGGACCTCGCTCTCTGTCAGCGTCGCACCGAAGTCAAGCCCGAGATCGGCCATGGATGTCGCCGCGCCCAGCACCATGGCGGCGCGGCTGCCGTAGGCGTGCGCAAGGCGATTGGCGTGCGCGGGCGTGAGGAAAGGATGGGCGCGCATCAGCGCCGCCGTCAGCGCCGCGATTGCCGACACTTCCATGTCGCCGCCGGGCAGCGGCGCCTTGGCGGTCCAGCCCTCGCGCGCCTTCGTGCCTTTCAGATAGGGTGACAGCTTTTCCAGCGCCTCCTCGGCGAGCCGCCGATAGGTCGTAATCTTGCCCCCAAAGACCGACAGCAGCGGAACGCCGCCCGGCGTATCGAGTTCGAAGGCGTATTCGCGGGTCGCCGCCTTGGCCTCGCTCGAGCCGTCGTCGTAGAGCGGGCGAACCCCGGCATAGCTCCAGACCACGTCCTGCGGCGTCACCGGTCTGGCCAGATATTCGCTGACGGAGGCGCAGAGATAGGCGATTTCATCGTCCGATGCCTTCACCCTTGCCGGATCGCCGTCGTAATCGCGATCGGTGGTGCCGATCAGCGTGAAGTCGTCCTGATAGGGAATCGCGAACACGATCCGGGCGTCGCTGTTCTGGAAGATGTAGGCGCGGTCGTGGTCGTAGAGCTTTCTCACCACGATGTGCGACCCCTGCACCAGCCGCACATGCGCGCGCGCGTTCACGCCCGCCCCCAGGGTCAGCACCTGTTCGACCCACGGCCCGCCCGCATTGACCAGCACCCGCGCCGCGACGGTGCTGCGCTCACCGCTCAACGCGTCCTCGACCGTGACGTGCCACAGGCCGTCGGCCTGGCGGGTCTCGAGCGCGCGGGTCCGCGTCCGGATGTCGGCGCCGCGGTCAGCCGCATCGCGCGCGGTGAGGACGACGAGACGGGCGTCGTCGACAAAGCAGTCGGAATATTCAAAACCCTTGCGATAACGACCGGCGACCAGCGGTTTGCCGACCTCGTCGCGCGCGAGATCGACCGAGCGCGTCGGCGGCAGCAGCTTCCGCCCGCCGATATGGTCGTACAAAAACAGGCCAAGCCGCAGCATCCATGTCGGCCGCAGGCCCGCGTGATGCGGCAGCACAAAGCGCAGCGGACGGACAATATGCGGCGCGATCCGCCACAGGATTTCGCGCTCGATCAGCGCTTCGCGAACCAGATGGAATTCGTAATATTCGAGGTAGCGCAGCCCGCCATGCACCAGCTTGGTCGACGCCGACGACGTGCCGCTGGCGAGATCGTTCATTTCGCACAGGAACACCGAATTCCCGCGACCCGCGGCATCCCGCGCGATCCCGCACCCGTTGACGCCGCCGCCGATGATAGCGAGGTCGAAAACCTGGCCCACGGACACATCCCCCGCCCTAAACCATATTGGCGCCAAAAAACCATGTAGCGCCACCAACTCGTAACGCTACCATGTCGCGGGGATGTTCCGAAGTCGACGGGGGGGGGCAAATCGACGTCAGAATGGAAATCTCGGCAAAGCCCGGCGAAGCGATTTTACGAAATCCGGATACGGGGATTTCTGCGCGCGCTGCTTTGCAGCACGTTCCGCGTCGCGGGCGCTGCGGAAAAGCTTGCCGTCCAGCGAACTGAACCGCCGTGAGGCCGAAAAGAACCGGAACCCGGCGCGATCGCGCACAACGATGCCCGCGGATTCCGAACCGACTTCGATGATGTAGGTCTTCGACATGTCCCACTCGCATTTTTCCGGCCAAGAAGGCCGCGCCGATAACGGGCAATGGCGGGAAACGTTCCCTGTCGTACCAACAGGATATGGATATGGTTCTGACATTCGCAACTAGAATCGGTCGAGGGTGACGCCGACCGGATCAGCGGGCTGCGGATGGGCTTGCGGTATCAATCGTTCGGAGGTGGCGAGCTGGTAAGACGCAACGCCGTCAGATCAGAACCAGGGAATGACCGGCTATGCCGGAATTTGCACGCCGGCCTGCGGGACGTCCCGCGGGCGGCCCTGATCGTCGATCGCGACATAGGTGAACTTGCCGTCGGTGACGAGGATGAACTGCATCTCCTTGCGCCGCATGACCCAGGCTTCCAGGTGCACGGTGATCGAGGTCCTGCCGATGCGGACCAGCGTGGCGTGGACGGAGACGAGATCGCCGACGTAGACCGGCTTGCGGAAATTCATGGCGTCGATGGCAACGGTAACGGTGCGCGACTTCGCGAGCTTGGACGCGAAGATGCCGCCACCGATATCCATCTGGCTGAGCAGCCAGCCGCCGAAAATATCGCCGTTCTGGTTGGTGTCCGCGGGCATGGCGAGCGTGCGCGTGCAGAGCTCGCCGAGCGGCGCGGTTTCATTGATCGCCGGGGCGTGAATGGCTGTTGCGTCGGTCATGGGATCGTTCGCCTTGTAACAACGGAAGCATCCTCGCTGTCCCCGCCGGGGCCGAGACGAGCAAAGCTCGCTCCGAGACGGAGGCTTAGCCTATCGAGAGATCCGATCTCCCTCGCCCCGATTTGGCGCTTCGCAGCAAACCCGACCTCTCGCCGTTGGCGAGAGGTGAAACGGTCGCGGCCCGTCAACATTGCCATCCGCATCATTATTTGAAGGTATCCCAGCCCGCATCCGGCGCAAAGCGAACGCCGAATTTCTGCGCAAGCTCACCCAGGTTGGCGGCCACGTTCTCGGGGCCACGGGTGCGCGCATAATTCAGCGGCCCGCCGCGGAACGGCGCGTAGCCGGTGCCGAAAATCATCGCGCCATCGACGAGATCGGGATCATCGACGATGCCTTCGCGCAAACACGCGACGCAAACATTCGACATCGGCAGCACCAAACGATCGATCATTTCCGGCGTGATCTGAGACCTGCTCGCGGTGCCCTTTTCGGCCTTGCCGTCGCGCCATGTGTAAAAACCCTGACCGGTCTTGCGGCCAAGCTCGCCTTTCGCGACCTTGTCGCGGAGCCACTCCGGCGGTGGCGGCAGCAAATCGCCGAGCTTCGCGCGCAGCTCGTCGCCGACGGCAAGACAGATATCCAGCCCGACCTGGTCGGCGAGTTCGATCGGCCCCATCGGCATGCCGAATTTTTCAGCGGCCGCGTCGATCACGGTCTTGTCGGTGTTCTCATCCAGCATCAGCATGGCTTCGAGCATGTACGGCGTCAGCGCCCGGTTGACGAGGAAGCCCGGCGAACTCTTCACCGGCAGCGGCAGCCGGTCGATGGCGCCAACGAACGCCATTGCTTCTTTCAACACCTGCGGGTCGGCCGCATCGTGGCTGACCACCTCGACCAGTTGCAGCCGCGACACCGGATTGAAGAAATGCACGCCGACCAGCCGCTCCGGATGCTGCAGCGTGGTCCGCAGCTCCTGCAGCGGAATGCTCGAGGTGTTGGTGGCGAGGATCGCGCCCGGCTTCATTTTCGGCTCGATGCCGGCATAGACCTTCTGCTTGAGTTCGAGCTTTTCCGGCACCGCCTCGATGATGAGATCGGCATTGCGCACGCCCTCGCCCTCGAGGTCGGGCATCAGGCGGTCAAGCGCGTCGCGGATGTCGGCGCGCTTGCGCATGATCTTGCCGTAGAGAACCGCGGCGCGCTTGATCGCGCCGGCGATCGGGTCCGGCTTCATGTCGGCGAGCGTCACGCGGATGTCCTGATGCGCACACCAGGCTGCGATGTCGCCGCCCATGGCGCCGGCGCCGATGACGTGCAGGTGCTTCACGACATTGTCGCCGCCGGCGAGTTTTTTCATCTGCTCGCGCAGGAAGAACACCCGGATCAGGTTCTGCGCCGTCGATGTCACCATCAAGCTGGCGAAGGACCGCTTTTCGGCCGCCAGCATCCCTGCCTTGCTGCCGCCGTGCTTCTCCCAGAGATCGATCAGCGCATAGGGAGCCGGATAGTTCTCTTGCGGCGCGGCCTTCTCAACTTCCTTGCGCATCCGCGGGGCGAGAAAGCCCCGCACCGGTCCGAGGTTGAGCAGCCGATTGAGCGCGCCCGATCGGGAATGCCTCAGCTGACCGCCGATCACATCCTTCACCGCGCCTCGGACATGGCGCTCTTGCGTCACGGCATCGACAAGCCCCAGCGATTTCGCTTTGCGCGCATCGATGGTCTTGCCGGTCAGCATCAGCGTCATCGCCTGCATCGGATTGACCAGCCTGGTGAAGCGTGCGGTGCCGCCGAGGCCGGGATGCAAACCGAGCATCACTTCCGGAAAGCCGAACCGGGCGTTGTCGATCGCGATCCGCGTCCGGCACGCCAGCGCCACCTCAAGCCCCCCGCCAAGGCAGAAGCCGTGGATCACGGCGACGGTCGGAATCTTCATTGCTTCGAGCCGGTCGATGATGGCGTGGGCGCGGCCGATCGTGGTTTCGACCTCGGTCGGATCGGCGGCGCCGCGGAATTCGTTGACGTCGGCACCGGCGATGAAGCCGGACGGCTTCGCCGAGCGGATCACGATGCCGGCGGGTGGATGGCCTTCCAGCACGCTCACGATCGCGCCGAACTCCTCCATCACGTCCGAGGACAGCACGTTGGCGCTGGAATCGGCGCGGTCGAACAGCACCCACGCCACGCCGTCCTCGTCGCGGGTCAGCTTGAAGTTGCGATAAGGGCCGCTCGCATCGGGCTTCGGCCCGAGCTCCAGCACGCGATCCTTGAGAACGTCCAGTACTTTCGAATCCATGACGCCCTCACACCATCTCGATCAGCATGGCGCCGCCCTGCCCGCCACCGATGCATTCGGTGGCGACGCCGCGCCTGGTGCCGAGCCGCTTCATGGCATTGACGAGATGCAGTACGATGCGGTTGCCCGAGGTGCCCACGGGATGACCGAGGCTGATCGCGCCACCGTCGACGTTGAGCCGGGCGCGGTCGATCGCGCCGGCCGCACCGTCGAGGCCGAGCACCTCGCGGCAGAATGTCTCGTCTTCCCATGCGGCAAGGCAGCCAAGCACCTGCGTGGCGAAGGCCTCATTGAGCTCCCATGTCTCGACGTCAGGAAGCGCCAGCTTGTTGCGCTTCAACAGCTCCGTCGCCGACAGCACCGGGCCAAGCCCCATGATCGAAGGATCCAGCGCCGACCACTGGCTGTCGATGATCATCGCCTTCGGCTTGAGGCCATGTTTGATGACGGCATCCTCTGATGCGAGAATGGTCCAGCACGCGCCATCGGTGATCTGCGATGAATTACCGGCGGTGACCTGGCCCCACGGCCGCTCGAACACCGGTTTCAGCTTCGCCAGCGTCTCCATCGAGGAATCCGGACGCACGCCGTCGTCGTGATCGATGAACTTTCCGTCGCGCGCGAACGCAGTTTCCACTTCGCCCTTGAGCCAGCCTTCGGCCTGCGCCTTCGCCAGCCGCTTGTGGCTTTCGACCGCGTAGGCGTCGGACTGTTCGCGGGTGATGCCGAACAGATGGCCGACCACCTCGGCGGTCTGTCCCATGTTGAGTTCGGTGATCGGGTCGGTCAACCCGCGCTCGATGCCGATGATCGGCTTGAAGTAGGGCGGCCGCGCTTTCGCGATCGCCTTGATTTTCTCAACAATGCCCTTGGCGCCGGCGACGCCTGCGAACCAGCGCACACCCTGCTGCGGCCAGACCAGCGGCGCATGGCTTAAAGCCTCAGCACCCCCCGTCAGGATCAGGTTGGCGTTACCGTCCCGGATATAGCGATAGCCGGTGTCCATCGACTGCATGCCGGAGCCGCAGTTGATCTGAACCGTGAACGCCACCATCGCCTCGCCCATGCCGAGCCGCAGCGCGGCGACGCGGGCCGGATTCATCTCGTCGGCGATGACGTTGACGCAGCCGAGGATGACCTGATCGAATGCGTCGGGCGCGAACGGCTGGCGCGCCAGCAGCGGCCGTCCGCACTGCACCGCCAGATCGACCGGCGTGAACGGCCCCGGGCCGCCGCGCGCTTTGAGAAAAGGGGTTCGGCTGCCATCGATGATATAGACCGGACGCGCCATCAGCCTGCCGCCCTCGATTCACTCCGTTCCTGCACGATCTGCATGCCGACGGCCTTCTTGAGCGGCGACAGCGCTTCCGGCGCGAAGTCGTCAACCTCGATCACGCGGAGCACCGCCTCGTGCGCCGCCTTGTATTGCTCGGCTTCGACCGGGGTGATGACGCCCTGCTTGATCGCCGCGTCCGTATCGTGCAGGCGCGCCGCGCGCATCCGCCGGAACACGTCCTCCGCGGCGGTCACCAGCAGAAACGCCTTTTCCAGCCGCGCCACGCTATTGTCGTCATCCACATGCGAGAGATCCGGCGTCAGACGGTCGCGCGCGACGGACGGCTCCAGCACGAGTTGGGCGCAGGCATGCACGACCTTGTCGCTCGGGCCCCGCCCACGCGCGCCCATCGGCTGGATCATGAATTTGAGCATGATCGCCACGATGCGGTTCGGCAGGTTAGCCAGAATGTCGGCAAACCGCTGCTCGATGGTGCGGAAACCGGTCGCCATGCACCATTGCACCGCCGGGAGATCGATCTCCTGCCGGCCCTCGTCGTGCCAGCGCTTGAGCACGGCCGACAGCAGATACAGTTCAGAGAGTATGTCGCCGAAGCGCGCCGACAGCATCTCCTTGCGCTTGAGCTTGCCGCCGAGCGTCAGCAGTGCCATGTCGGCGCACAATGCAAAGGCCGACGCATAGCGCGAGAGCTGACGGTAGAAGTCCGTCACCGGACCTGCATCCTCCGGTGCAGGCGCGAACGCCCCTCCGCTCCAGCTTCGGCCCCAGGCGCGGAACAGGTTGGTTATGCTGTGGACCACATGAGCCCAGAACGCCTTGTCGAAGGCGTCGAGGCCCCTCGCTTTGTCAGTGTCGTTGAGCGCATTCATCTCCCGCAACAGGTAGGGATGCGCGCGGATCGCGCCCTGCCCGAAAATGATGAGGTTGCGCGTCAGGATATTGGCGCCCTCCACGGTGATCGATACCGGCACCCCGCGATAGAGATTGCCGAGGTAGTTCTGCGGCCCGTCGATCACGGCCTTGCCGCCGTGAATGTCCATGGCGTCATCGATCACGGCGCGCAGCCGCTCGGTGGCGTGCAGCTTCATGATGCCCGAAATGACCGCGGGGTGGTGGCCCTCGTTGAGCGCCGCGCAGGTCAACCGCCGCGCCGCGTCGATCAGATAGGTCGTGGCGGCGATACGCGCCAGCGGCTCCTCGATGCCCTCGAACTTGCCGATCGGAATGCCGAACTGCTCGCGGACGCGGGCATAGGCGCCGGTGGTGCGCGCTGCGAAGGCCGCGCCCGCCGCCGACAGCGACGGCAGCGAAATGCCGCGTCCGGCGGCCAGCGCCGTCATCAGCATCTTCCAGCCCTGACCCAGACGCTCCCTTCCGCCGATGACGTAGTCGAGCGGAATGAAGACGTCCTTGCCCCAGTTCGGCCCGTTCTGGAACACCTGCATCGCCGGCAGATGGCGACGGCCGATCGACACGCCCGGCAAATCGGTCGGGATCAGCGCCACGGTGATGCCGAGGTCTTCCTGCGAGCCGACCAGATGATCCGGATCATAGGCCTTGAAGGCGAGCCCGAGCAGCGTCGCCACCGGACCCAGCGTGATGTAGCGCTTGTGCCAGTTGAGCCTGAGCCCGGTCACCTCGCGACCCTCGAAGGTGCCCTTGCAGATGATGCCGGTGTCGGTCATCGAGGCGGCATCGGAGCCGGCCTCCGGACTGGTCAGGCCGAAGCACGGAATTTCCTGGCCGTCGGCCAGGCGCGGCAACCATTTTTGCTGCTGGTCCCTGGTGCCGAAGCGCATCAGCAATTCGCCGGGTCCGAGCGAATTCGGCACCATCACCGTGACCGCGGCGGTCAGCGAGCGCGACGAGATCTTGCGCACCACTTCCGAATGCGCATAGGGCGAGAAACCGAGCCCGCCATACTCGGTCGGGATGATCATGCCGAAGAATTTTTTCTGCTTGATGAAAGTCCAGACCTCGGGGGGCAGGTCGCGCCAAGTCCAGTTGATCTTCCAGTCGTCGAGCATGGCGCAGAGTTCGTCCACCGGGCCGTTGAGGAACGCCTCTTCCTCCGCCGTCAAGGTCGCCGGCGCGGTCGCCAGCAGCTTCGCCCAGTCGGGATTGCCGGTGAACAGGTCGGCATCCCACCAGACGTCGCCGGCCTCCAGCGCCTCGCGCTCGGTATCCGACATCGACGGCAGCACGCGGCGCGCCCAGGAGAAGATCAGCTTGGAGATCACGTCACGGCGAAAACTCATCGCAATGTCCTCTTGTTCGGATCATCCGCGGTGCGTCGACCCGGTATCGCTACAGGCAATGACCTTACACCCATTAAGAGGAAATACCCGTATAAAGGCAAAAGCGAGTTTCATTTCATGGTTTCACAATTGAAAATTAAGCGAAATTTTGCAATTTGAGGTCAACCTGCAAACCCACGATAGCGCAAGAATCCCAAAAACGCGATTTGCAACAGCGGGATGGCGCCGCCGGTCACAAGATCGGCGAGGCAACGCGACGGACGAAAGACGGCCAACGCTTTGAACGCGCCGAAGACCACAGCGCGGTTCGCGTTCGCGAATCGCAAACTTCAACCCACCTGTTTTTGCTCCACAGCGCCAGACCGGCAAGCACGAAATCGATCACCTGCCCCGGCTTTGTCGACGCCTTGCGCGAGCATCCGGGAATGGAAGAAACGAATCATCGCCGTGCGCGCGCATGGCTCCGCTTGACGGGAGCGCCGCACCGCCCCTTCGACGATCTCCTCAGCTCAGCCACGCACAGGATCGGGGTCGATCGGAAACGATCATGGAGCCGGAGCGACCGTTCGCAACAGTCTAACCGGCATCGGGAAACCGGGGTCGCGAGGACGTTCGCCGGCTCGAAGATTGGTAAAATTTTAATCAGGCCCGTTCAAAGATACCGCGGGCTTAGGTTTCAACGCGAGTCGCGCGGGCACTGCGGGCTTTATCGCCACGCGCATCAAACATCAAAGAAGCGTCCGTAAGCCGAACCGTCAAAGGATCGGAGGCTAATTCTCGTCCCTCAGAGCTGTGGACCAATAGACCTATGGATCAGTGAGAATTCACCCGCATTGGAAGGAATCCAAAAATGAAGGCGAAGATAAGCGTTACTCTTCCCGCAATTGTCTCGGCGCTCGTCCTGATAGGCGCCCTTTCCGCCGGAATTGCGGCCTACCAGGCCTACGAACAACGACAGAAGTCCCAGGCGTTTCTGGAAGTGAATTACATCTCGCACCTGCTGTTGAAAAGCGCTGGGCAATGGGCGGTCGAGCGCGGACTGACGAACGCGCCGCTGAAGTCGCCCGACGCCCTGCCCGCCGAGCTTCGTCCCCAGATCGCGAGAACGCGACAGGCTGCCGATCACGCATTTACGGAAGCCGCTCAACTGCTGCACGGGATTCCGTCGATGAAATCGGCAGAAGCGCAGATCTCGGAAGCCGAGAGCACGTTCCAGGGGTTCGTCGGCTTCCGCATGAGGCTCGACGAGAACCTTCCCAAGCGGGGATCGGAGCGAAATCCGGAGGTCGTCGAGAGTTTCTCACCGACAATCACCAAGCTGATCGACGTCTCCGGCAACAGGCTGCGCCTGACGATGGAAACGCTGAACCGCCCGCCTACTGCGGCGCTGGCGCAAATGGTCAGCATCCGTAATTTGACCGCGCAGATGGCCGAGAACGCCGGACGGGAGCGCGCATTCCTCGGAGGAATGGTTGGCTCGCACGCCAAAATCAACTTAACCGGCCTCCGGACCATCGCTCGCTACCGCGGAAATGTGGAATTGGCATGGGAAACGATCTCGCCGCTCCGGATGCGCGCCGACCTGCCGAAGAAGGTGGCGGATGCGATCACGGGCGTCGAGAACGATTATTTCCAGACCTATGGGCAAACGCGCGACAGCGTACTCGCGGCAGCCGAGAGCGGTGAATACACGATCAGCGGCAACGACTATGTTGCGCGGGCGACCACCGCGATCAATTCGATTCTGCGTCTCGCCGAAGCAGTCGGTGAAGCAGCCGATGAGGAAGCCGCGACGCAAGCTGCGAACAGCACGTCCAAACTGGTTATCTCTGGATTGATCCTGCTCGGCTGTATCGCGCTCGCGCTGGTCAGCTTCTGGATTGCGTTCTCGCGGATCCTGCGGCCGTTGGCGGCGCTGACGGGAGCAATGGGCGAACTCGCGAACGGCAACTTCTCGGTGGTCCTGCCCGGACTCGATCGCAAGGATGAGATGGGCGACATGGCCCGCGCGGTCGAGACCTTCAAGGTCAAGGCCGAGCAGAAGGCGCGCGACGAAGCGGAAGCCAAGATGAAGCAGGATCAGATTGCCGCCGAACAGCGCAAGGCGGACATGCACAGGCTGGCCGACAGTTTCGAGGCGGCGGTCGGCGAAGTGATCCAGACGGTCTCATCGGCAGCCAACCAGCTCGAAGGTTCGGCGACCGCCCTGACCCGCACAGCCGAGCAGACCCACCAGCTCTCCTCCGCCGTGGCCGCGGCCTCCGAGGAAGCAACGGTCAATGTTCAGTCCGTGGCATCCGCCAGCGAGGAGATGGCGGCGTCCGTCAATGAAATCAGCCGGCAGGTCCAGGAAGCGTCGAGGATCGCGAGTGAGGCGGCGCAAAAGGCCCACAGCGCCGACCAGCGGATCACCTCGCTGTCGCAGGCGTCGACCAAGATCGGAGACGTGATCGAATTGATCAACACCATCGCCAGCCAGACCAACCTGCTGGCGCTCAATGCGACGATCGAGGCCGCTCGCGCAGGCGAAGCCGGCCGCGGCTTCGCGGTGGTGGCGTCCGAGGTGAAGGCATTGGCCGAGCAGACCGCCAAGGCCACCGCCGAAATCGGCCAGCAGATCGCGAGCATCCAGTCGGCGACGGACGACTCCGTCGTCAACGTGAAGGAGATCGGCGTCGTCATCGGCAGGATCGCGGAGATTTCCGCGACGATCGCCTCGGCGGTCGAGGAACAGGCCTCTGCGACTCAGGAGATCTCCCGTAACGTCCAGCAGGCTGCGGCCGGCACCTCGGAGGTTTCTTCCAACATCATCGAGGTCAGCAACGGGGCCTCCGCGACAGGCGGCGCCTCGACGCAGGCGCTGGCGGCGGCAAAGTCCCTTGCCAGCAATACCGACCGTCTCAAGCTGGAGGTCGACAACTTCCTGGCCACGGTCAGGGCCGCCTAGACCGGATGCGATGGGGTTTGCTTCGTCGGTGACGATCAAACCTCATCCCCGTCCAAGATAATCATCCAAGATAATCATCATGAGCGGATTGCTTGCGCGACCCGCTCATGGATCTTCCGGAACTTTCCTTGAACGGACTGCCAGAGCGCAAGATCAGCTCCCCGGAACCCTCCGAAGCTCAAAGCGTTGTCGAAGCCCAACGCAAGAGGAGAGGACTTATGGGTTCCGCTACCGACAAGATCAAGGGAACGGCCAACGAGGCAATCGGCAAGGCCAAGCAGGGCGTCGGCGAAGCTATCGGCTCCGACAAGATGCAGGGCGAAGGCGCGCTGCAGGAAATCAAAGGCAAGGGCCAGAAAGCGGTCGGCGAGGCCAAGGACGCGGCCAAGGAATCCGTCAACAAGGCGGCGGACGCGGCAAACAAAAATCTTTGATCGGACATTGATCGGACATTGCCCGTTTCAACAGAGGACCGGCCTTCCAGCCGGTCCTCTTTTGGCGCCATCAGCCATCCACGCACCTGTCATGCACGGGTTTCATGAACGGGTTTCGCGACGCGGCGCGGACTGATAAACCCGCGTCATGCTCAGGGTCGCCGCTCTCTATCAATTTACGTCGCTGCCGGATTTTCGGGAGTTACGTGAACCCTTGCTCGCGATTTGCGCCGGGCTTTCCATCAAGGGCTCGATCCTGATCGCCGAAGAAGGCATCAACGGCACCGTCGCCGGCCCGCCCAACGCCGTCGATGCGTTGGTGACAGAGCTACAATCGGGTCCGCTGTTCTCCGGCCGCCTTGACAATCTCGAATTGAAATTCTCGCAGGCATCGGCGATGCCGTTCGCGCGGCTCAAGGTCCGCCTGAAGAAAGAAATCGTGACGCTCGGCGATCCCGCTGCCGATCCGACCCGCGCGGTCGGCCTCTATGTCGAGCCGAAGGACTGGAACGATCTGATCGCCGCACCCGACACCCTTCTCATCGATACCCGCAATGCTTTCGAGGTGGCGATGGGCACCTTCGAAGGCGCGACCGATCCGCAGCTTGCGCGGTTCGGGCAGTTCAAGGATTTCGTCGCGCAAAACCTCGATCCGCACCGCCACCGCAGGATCGCAATGTTCTGCACCGGCGGCATTCGCTGCGAAAAGGCGAGCGCCTACCTGCTGTCGCGCGGCTTTGAGGAAGTCCATCATCTCAAGGGCGGCATTCTGAAATACCTCGAAGCCATCCCCGAAAGCCAAAGCCGCTGGCGGGGCGAATGTTTTGTGTTCGACGACAGAATAACGCTCGGCCACGGGCTGAAGGAAAAGACCCGCACAGGCCCGGTCGTGCACGGAGAGCCCCGCGATGACTGACAGGACCCTGGCTGATCGCGTCGAGGCGCTGGAGGTGCGCCTGACCTATCAGGACGAGACCATCGAGGCGCTGAACCAGACGGTCACCGCGCAGTGGAAGCAGATCGACGCGCTTTTGCGGCAGGTCGCCGAACTCAGCGAGCGGGTGCGGGAGGCCGAAGCCGCGCGTCCCGCCCCCGCCAACGAGCCGCCGCCGCATTATTGAGGCGTCCCCATTTCGCTTCCTTAGCGCCGTTGATCGACACTCGTTATCGGCTTATCACATGCATGCGCGATAAAGCATCGTTGCGCGCTTTCATCGCCACACCGCTACAACAAGGTCTCCTCTCCGGAAAGGATCGCATGACCGCGGAAGTCTCGATTGGGGACGGAGAATCCGCCCGGCTGACGCCGCATCCGCTGCGGACCGCTATCCTGGGCGAACTGCATGCGCGGCCGTTCACGGCATTGTCCGTTCCCGCCCGTATCCTGCATTTCGCATTTGAGACGGCCGGCGAGCGAGCCCAGGCCGACCGCGACCATCTCGCGGCGTTCTGTTCGGCGCGCGGCCTCCCGGTGCCGACCTTTGCCGAACGGCACTATCGGGTCGCGTTCGGCACCACCGTGCTGCGATGGGAGCAGCATTCCGAGTTCACGACCTATACCTGGGAAATGCCGTCCCAGCCTGACGGAATTCCGTTTCATCCGGCAGCCGCGGCGCTCGCCGCCCCGATGCAACTCGTTCCGCAACCCGGTCCGCTTCTTGTCGCCATCGACATGCACGTGCTGGCCGACGGGCCCGCCGTCCAGCCGCCGGAGCGGCTGTTCGATCGCAACAGCCTCGCGCTTGCTGAAAACAGCGACGGCGCGGCGATCTACGCCACCGACTTCCAGCCCGACCCGTCCGGCTTCGTGCGAATTCTGATCGTCGACCGCAAACTCAATCCGGATCGCGCTGGCGCGCTGGCGCAGCGCGTGATCGAGATCGAGACCTATCGCACGCTCGCTCTGCTCGGCCTGCCCGTAGCGCAGCGGCTCGCGCCCTCGATCAGCGCGGTCGAGCAGCGCCTCGCCGAAGTGACGGACAAGATGCTCAACAACGGCAATCTCGCCGACAACCGCCACCTGCTCGACGAATTGACGGCGCTGGCCGACATGCTCACCACGGGCGATGCACCGCGCGCCATCGTCGTGGTCTGCCCGCCCGCGACCATATTGGCGGCCGTGGCCCGCCAGGGCGCAACCAGCGGCATTCTGGCCGGCGGGCAGGATTGCCACGCTGCCGCCTCGGGCGCCTATACGGGCGATATTTCAGCGCCCA
>JBIQHO010000482.1:0-2033 GCA_044508545.1 Bradyrhizobiaceae bacterium
GATGCCGATGTCGCGCTCGACATTGGTTGCGAAGCGCGCCAGCACCTTGGCCGGGATCATGCCGTGCAGGCGCGCGGTGCCGGACAGATCGAGGAACGCCTCGTCAATCGACAGCGGCTCGACCTGCGGCGTCAGCGCCAGCATGGCCTGGCGCACCTCGCGCCCGACGCGGACGTATTTCGCCATGTCGGGGCGGATCACGGTGGCGTCGGGGCACAGCGCCAAGGCCTTGAACATCGGCATGGCGGAACGCACCCCGAAGGTCCGCGCGATGTAGCAGGCGGCCGACACTACGCCGCGCTTGCCGCCGCCGACGATCACCGGCTTGTCGGCGAGGCTCGGGTCGTCGCGCTTCTCGACGGTGGCGTAGAACGCATCGCAATCGATATGGGCGATGGCGAGTTGCGACAGCGCGCGGTGGCGCACCAGGCGCGGCGAGCCGCAGGCGGTGCAGCGCCTGGTTGCGAAGTCGAGGTCGCGCAGGCAGTCGCGGCAGAAGCAGCGGGACGAACCTGCTTCCGGCGCGGGCGCGGTCACGGGGTGTCGCGCTCCCATTGCGGATCGCCCAGCACCTGCCGCGCCGCCGCGACGTTGGTGGGGTCCAGCTCCACCGAATCGGCGAACGCCTTCACCAGCGCGTCGTCGCGCAGCACGAAATCGAGCACGCCGACGAGAAACTGCGGATCGGTAGCCGCGGACCGCAACGTCTCCGGACCGATCCCGCTCTCGGCCAGAAACCGCCCCAGCCGCTCAGGCTCGCCGGCGATGAAGGAAAGCGCCTGAATCGCTACGATTTCAGCGACTTCGCGCGGGTTTCGGGCACCCTTTGTCATCGATCCTGTTTGCCTTTCCGTAACTTATGGGCTCTATTTTGGGCGGGGAGATGCCCGAGTCTCCCGGCGTTCGCTCGTCGTCGTTCGCGCCCCATTCCAGCAGGTGTTTACGCGAATGACGGAATCAAGGAACGATGGGTAAATTACAGGCTCTTGGCGGCGTTTGGGATTCGACATTCGCGGGTGGCGCGGGCGCATTCCGGTGAATTTGGAGACAGGCTGCCGTCGTCCGGCGTCGCACGGTGTGAGGTGCGGGCGACGATGGTGGCGGGTCGTTGCAGGATGGGAGGGGCGGGATGGCGAAAACCGTCCTGATCGTCGAGGACAACGAACTGAACATGAAGCTCTTTCGCGACCTGCTGGAGGCCCACGGCTATCAGACGTCGGGCACCGGCAACGGCTATGAGGCGATCGAGCTGGTCCGCAAGTTTCGTCCCGACCTGATCCTCATGGACATTCAGCTTCCGCAGGTGTCCGGCCTCGAAGTCACGCGCTGGATCAAGGACGATCCCGAGTTGCGGGCGATTCCCGTGGTTGCCGTCACCGCCTTCGCGATGAAGGGCGACGAGGAGCGCATCCGCGAGGGCGGCTGCGAGGCGTATCTGTCCAAGCCGATCTCGGTCGGAAAATTCATCGAAACCGTTCGCCAGTTTATCGGTTAGGGCATGATCCCGAAAAGTGGAAGCCGGTTTTCGGACGAGATCATGCTCAAACAATAACTAACGACGAGCCTGGCTCAACGCAGTTGAACCAGGCTCCAGGAGATTGCGATGTCCGCCCGTGTTCTGGTCGTCGATGACGTCCCTGCCAACGTCAAGCTTCTGGAAGCGCGGCTGTCGGCCGAATATTTCGACGTCATCACCGCCTGCAACGGCAAGCAGGCGCTGGAGATGAGCGCGCGCGCGGACTGCGACATCATCCTGCTCGACGTCATGATGCCGGACATGGACGGCTTCGAGGTGTGCCGCCGGCTGAAGTCCAACCCGGCGACGCATTTCATCCCGGTGGTGATGGTCACCGCGCTCGACAGCCCGGCGGATCGCGTCCGCGGCCTTGAAGCGGGGGCCGACGACTTCCTCACCAAGCCGGTGTCGGACGTGGTGCTGATCGCGCGGGTGCGCTCGCTGACCCGCCTCAAGATGATGACCGACGAATTGCGGATGCGGGCGCTGACCTCGATGGAGATCGGGGTGCAGGCGC
>JBIQHO010000483.1:0-2030 GCA_044508545.1 Bradyrhizobiaceae bacterium
GAGCGGCGGCCGCGGGTGCCGAACAGATCGCGATAGGTCGACACCCGTACGTCGGGATTGGTGAAGGACGTTTCCGGCACCCTGATGTCGGCCGCGCGATCCTCGTGGACCGATAGCAGACAGACCAACGCGGTGGGCTGCTGGCACGCCAGCGTGATCTCATAACCGTAACGGATCAGCATCGTGAGGCGTTACCGAAAATCCGCGGCGGTCAGCGTGTAGGAATCGCGGCGGCCGTGGGAATAGGCCTCGCGCGCGACATCGTAGATGGATGTGCGCAAGGCGTCGAAGGCTGTCAGGCACCTGGCTTCCAGCGCGCCCGCTTCACGTCTGGCAGTAACCGACTTCGTGAGCGCACCCGCCTCGACAAAGAAGCGGATCTGGAACATGCCGTCGTGGCCGATGAAGCGAACGGCGTTGCGGACTTCGTCGAAGCTACGGCTTGGGTTGGGGAAAGCCAGCGTCATAACCCGAACTCCGCTGGTTTCGGGATTGTCTTGAAAGACGAGAGTTCGATGCGTTCACGTTGGCGCTCGGCGTTGCGCAGGTTGAGACGCAGCATGCCGCTGGTTGCGTCCATGCGGCTCAGGCCGGTCATGGCATCGCCGCCGAAGCGCGCCGGAATGCCGGTAAAGACATGATAGATCGTCCAGGAGCGGTCGGCTTCGATCCGGCGGCCATAGTGATGGTGCATGGAATCCTGTCCGGGCGCACCGCCCTCATTTTCCCAGACGTCGATAGCGGCGGCAATTCGCTTCCGTTCAGTCTCCTTGAGGTGCTGCATATTCATGGTCATTGCCTTCCTTCGTCCTTCGTTTCCGAGCCGATGATGCCGGAGTAGTGCGTTTTGCCGCTCGCGTCGGTGATCATCATCGAGTCAGGGCGCTGCGGCATGTCGCGGGTCCGTGCCAGCAACTGCGCGGCTGCAATGGCGCCGTCGAGATCTTCGACCTCCAAGGTTTCACGACCGACGACGGCATGGGCATCGTCGGCATCGCGGGTCCTGTAGAACTCGATCACGATCTTCATCGTTCTTGCCCGCCGATCTCCCCCATCGCGATTATCAGCCCTTGCCGTTGCCGCGCGAAGCGTTGCTATTGGCGACGATCTTGATCGGATTGCTGGACCCGCTTTCAGGCTTGGGCGGCGCCTTTTCCTGCTTCGGCTTCCTGATCTCGCGATTGCTGCGTTTCTGTCCCTTTGCCATGGCCAAACGTCCTTGTGATGAGAGTTGCGCCTTCGTTGGATTGCGAAGGACGGATCGGTTCCAGGCTGTCTTGTGTCGCCACTCGCTCGTGGCGTTCGTCATCGTTGCGGATGCGATATTGCAGCGAATCCCCCCGTGGCGGGAGCGTGCCCGTGATGTGGTAGATTTCCGCGGTCTTGGGAAATGTGCCGAAGCTGCCGCGCAGGCGGACGGCCTGGCCTACCGCAAAAAGATGGGTTGCAACGGCAGGCCGGATCGGGCGGGCGCCGGGTTGCCGGGCACTTGTATAAGTCATGGTTGTTTATCCTTTTCGAGTGCGGCGTCGAGATCCGCGGGATTGATCGGTACCATCTGCTGTGTACGTCCCCGCATCCCGATGGCCGGCAAATGGATGAAAGCGCCGACATGTCGCCACGCAAGCCAAGAGGCGCCGTCGATCGTTTCCTCATCATGATCGACGCGATAGTCGCCGGCCGGTTGCACCGTATCGAAGTCAGGCAGCCTGAATGGTGCGGAGAAGTGAACGACGGTCTGTGTGGTACGGCTGGCCATGGTTACGATTTCCGCAGGAGCACGCACAGGCGCCTCCCACATTGTTCGCATCCGAACCGGAACGATGCCGATGCTGCCAGTACATCCGTGGTCAGCGCCGGCGTTCATTCCAGGGTTCAAACGGAGCGGCCTCAGCGCCGGATGGCGTGATGGGGCCGCTATCGAGAATCCGGTGGTGAATGGCGGGTCTCTGACACCGCAAAAGCCAAATCGGCCAAATCAACGAGCCTCTTATATGCGCTTCAATTGAGTTGCAAACAAGGCGCGGATA
>JBIQHO010000484.1:0-2022 GCA_044508545.1 Bradyrhizobiaceae bacterium
ACCACCGACACTGCGATTTTCAGTCGCATGCTCTACCAACTGAGCTACCTGGGCGCCGTTCCCGGCTTGAGGCGGGACGCGCCGGTTTATAGTCAGGCCCGATGGCGCTGTCCACCCATCCCCCCGCGGCAGACCAAACCCGCGCGACCGCGGCCTCAAATCATTTGACCGGGCGGCGGGTCGCCGACAGGGAGGCGCGGCCTATTCCTCGTTCTCGCCATCGGTCCTGCCGCCGGAGATGGCATAGGCGCCTGAAAGCCATCGGTTGAGATCGACATCGCGGCAACGCTCCGAACAGAACGGAAATGATGCTGAGACGGCGGGCTTGCCGCAGATCGGGCAGCGCTTCTTCGGGTGCGTGTTGGCTTTTTTAGCCGGCATTCAACCAGCCGGAGCGGATCGGAAATCCCTCGCCGCCGAGCAGCGAGACCGTTTCGTAAAGCGGCAGACCGACGACATTGGTGTAGGAGCCAACCAGCTTGACCACGAACGAGCCGGCGATGCCCTGAACCGCGTAGCCGCCGGCCTTGCCGCGCCATTCGCCGGAGCCGATGTAGGCCTTTATGTCATCCTCGGCCAGCCGCTTGAAGCGCACGCGGGTCTCGATCAGACGCTGGCGAAAATTTTCCTTCGGCGTCACGAGACAGACCGCGGTGTAGACGCGATGATTGCGCCCCGAGAGCAACCGCAGGCACTGCGAGGCCTCATCGGCCAGATCGGCCTTGGGCAGGATGCGGCGGCCCACCGCGACCACGGTGTCGGCGGCCAGAAGGAACGAACCGCGCAGTTCGTCGTCGAGCTGCACCGCCCTCAGCGCCGCCTCGGCCTTGGCGCGGGCGAGACGGTTGGCGCAGGCGCGCGGCAGTTCGCCCCGCGTCGGGGTCTCATCGATATCGACGGGGCGCAGCGCGTCGGGCTCGATGCCTGCCTGATTGAGCAGGCTGAGCCGCCGCGGCGAGCCGGAGGCGAGAACGAGTTTGATGCGGCCTGACATGCGGGCTTCGTGGTAGCGGGGCGAGGGTCGATGCGCGCGGAACCTACCGGAACGCATCCTGTTCGACAACCGCGATCGTCCAGCTCGCAGGGAACCAGCGGGAAAACCGCGCCTCATAACGGCGGGAGCCTTTCTCTGATGGAATCAGAAGCGCGCTCCAAGATTTGATTTAACGCGTCTTCACGCGGACCGATATCCACCCGGTTCAAGCCCGAGGACATGCTTTGCTCGAAAATGCCATAGAGATACTTTTTTAAGCATCGCAAATCTATCAAGGGCGTCATGTTCACGCTGTTTCACCATCCGTTCTGTCCGCAATCGCGCTTCATTCGCCTGGTTCTCGGTGAGCATGGCCTTGATGTGCGGCCGGTGGAGGAACGGGTGTGGGAGCGGCGCGAAGCATTTCTCGCGCTCAATCCGGCCGGCACCACGCCGGTGCTGATCGCCGAAGGAATCCCGGCGATCCCCGGAGCCGCCATCATCGCGGAGTATCTCGACGAGACCCATGGCGAACGGGCCGGCGAGCGGCGGCTGCTGCCGCCGTCGATGCCTGAACGGATCGAGGTGCGCCGCCTGATGGCATGGTTCAACGAGAAATTCTTCGAGGAGGCGTCCAACCCGCTGGTGACGGAGCGCATCTACAAGCGCTTCATGCGCGAGGAGAACGGCGGCGGCCCGCCGGAGACCGACGTGATCCGAGCGGCGAAGGCGAATGTGCGCTATCATCTGGCCTATATCGGCTGGCTGGCGCGGACGCGGAATTATCTGGCCGGCGAGAAGCTGACCTATGCCGATCTCGCAGCCGCGGCACATTTATCCGCGATCGACTATCTCGGCGACGTGCCCTGGGCCGAGGACGAGGCGGCGAAGGCGTGGTATGCGCGGATCAAGTCGCGGCCCTCGTTCCGGCCGCTGCTGAGCGAGTGGCTGGCGGGCGTGCCGGCGTCGCGCACTTATGTCGATCTGGATTTCTGAGGATTGCCGCCCGTCTTTCATGAAGGCCAGGCAAATCCCGCTCTCGCCGTGGC
>JBIQHO010000485.1:0-2017 GCA_044508545.1 Bradyrhizobiaceae bacterium
GCTGGCCGGCATCGTCGTCGCGCCCGTGGTGTCCTCTTCGGCCAGCGTATTCCATTCGCCGCAAGCGTCGCACTTGCCCTGCCAGCGGTTATACGCCGCGCCGCAGGTCTGGCAGACGAAGGAGAGGGCGGATTTTGCCATTATTTGCTCGCGCCGGCGCCGGGGTCACGACCCGGCTGGTCCGCCTTTGTAGATTCGATTGTAGCGGTCGCCGAGACTCGTCAGCACCTCGTAGCCGATGGTGCCGAAATGGTGCGCAAGTTCGTCCACGGTGATGCCTTCGCCGATCAGCGTGACGAGATGGCCGCGCCGCACGATCGCACGAGACGGCAGGTCGGTGATGTCGACCGCCAGCAGGTCCATCGAAATGCGGCCCGCCACCGGGCATCGCGTTCCCGCCACCACGACGTCCGCTCCGCGGGTGCCGTCATTGCTGCCGCCGGCGCGGAAATAGCCGTCGGCATATCCCGCCGCAACGATGGCGAGCCGCGTCGGCCGCCGCGCTGTCCACGTCGCGCCGTAGCCGACGCTTTCGCCCTTGTCGACCATCCGGATCTGCACAATCCGGGCTTTCAACTCGACAACGGGCCGCATCGGATTGTCGGCTTCCGGCGTGGGATTGACGCCGTAGAGCGCGGCGCCCGGACGCACCAGGTCGAACGGATATTGCGGCCCGAGGAAAATGCCGGACGAGTTCGCGAGCGAAGCGGGAACGCCGGAGAACTGGCTGGCGATCTCGCGGAAGGCTGCGACCTGTCTGGCGTTGAGCGGATGATGGAGCGTTTCGGCGCAGGCGAGGTGGCTCATCACCAGCGTCATGCCGTGATCGCCGGCGACAATTCTTGGTATGAGCGCCTGCGCCTCGTCGAGGGTGAGGCCGAGGCGGTTCATGCCGGTGTCGATGTGGACGGCCGCGCCGCCCGCCCAGCCGGTCCGGCGGCAGAACGCGTCCCATTCCGCGAGTTCGTTAAGCTCGCCGATCACGGGCCGGCAATTGATCGCGGCGAAGGCGTCGCTGCAATTCTGAAAGAGGCCGTCCAGCACATAGAGATCGGCAGAGGGAGCGGCGGCGCGGACGACGCGGGCCTCGCCGAGCGTGGCCACGAAAAACGTCTTGCATCCGGCGGCAGCCAGCGCGCGCGCCACCGGTCCTGCTCCGCAGCCATAGGCATCGGCCTTGACGACGCCGGCGCATTCGGCGGGCACGGCGGTCTTTTCGAGCTTGCGCCAGTTGGCTGCAATGGCGTCGAGGTCGACGGTGAGGGTGCCGATCGCCGCGTCAGCCGTAACAGCCAAGTCGGCGTCGGCTGGCGTGGCGCTGGACGTCGTTTTGGAATCGGGCATGAGATTCATGCCGCATGCTACGCTCGGCAGCACGGCGCTTCAACCGCGCGAGCGGCGTCCGGGCGGCGAGTCAGCTTGCTAGATGCGATCGGGCAGGTGAGCGTCATGCGCGAGATCGCTGAAGCGGGTGAACTGCCCCTCGAATTGCAACTCGACGGTGCCGGTCGGACCGTGGCGCTGCTTGCCGATGATGACTTCGGCCTTGCCGTGCACGAGCGACATATCAAGTTGCCATTTCTCGTGTTCGGGCGTACCCGCCCGCGGCTCCTTGTTCTGGAGGTAATATTCTTCGCGGAACACGAACATCACGACGTCGGCGTCCTGTTCGATCGAGCCGGATTCGCGCAGGTCGGCGAGTTGCGGACGCTTGTCGTCGCGGGCTTCGACCTGACGGGATAACTGCGACAGCGCGATGATCGGTACGTTCAATTCCTTCGCCAGCGCCTTCAGGCTGGTGGTGATTTCGGTGACTTCCTGCACGCGGTTGTCGCTGCGCTTGCCGCTGCCCTGCAGGAGCTGGATGTAGTCGACGATCAGCACGTCGAGACCCTTCTGGCGCTTCAGGCGGCGGGCGCGCGCCGTCAGTTGCGAAATCGAGAGGCCGCCGGTCTCGTCGACATAGAGCGGCAGGTGCTCCAGTACGATGGTGTGATCGCGGATCTCCTCGAAATCG
>JBIQHO010000055.1:0-14928 GCA_044508545.1 Bradyrhizobiaceae bacterium
CGATGCTTGCGAGTTGCGCCTCGAGCCGCGGGCAGATCGGATTGGCGCCTGGCGCGCCCTGCGCCATCGCATCGCCGGCAGCGATCGCGACGCCGAGGCCAAGGGCGGCGGCGCAAGCCAGAATTCGCATGGTGCGGCGGGCAAACAAAAGGTCAGGCATGATCCGCCATCAGAGCGATCCCGGGGCGATTCTGCAAACGCTACGATGAGGTGGTGTCTTTCGAATGCAGACGCGCCCATCGCGGTGGTTTTTACAATCCGGGCGGAGCCTGATTGCGTTGCGAGACGCCGACGGGGCCGGATGCAATACCCTGATGGCCGTTCGCCAGCGTGGTCATTTCTTATCCGCTTCTCGCGGCAGCGTCACGTCGTTTCCGGGGCGCGAGTGTGGCGGACTCAGCGACACCGTCGTCCCGGCAAGTCAGCGTTGACAGGTAATCGCGACGTATTCGTTGCAGCCGCTGTGCCGGCACGAGCCTGTGGGCCGCGGAATCGAATCCGTCATCTCGTCGGGCTTGACGCGCCTGTAGGCGGTGGCCTGCACAAAATCGCGCGACCGGCAGTAGGAGTGCGCGGCGTGGGCGCCGCATCTCTCCCCCAAGGCGAGGCACTGGTCGATGCCATAGCCGTCGGCGTGATTGGCGACGATAAAAACATGGCTGTCCGCCTGGGCGGGGGCGCCCGCGAGGAGAGCCATGCCCGCCAGAAACATGGCGGCCGGAAATATGGGGATAATGCGCATGATGTGCCGGAAAAAGGGGAAGCCGCCGGACCCTGCGGGCCACGACCAGCCGCCGCGATTTCGCGGCGAAATGAGGCGTTTGTGGGGCGCGGCCTTGACGCTGTACCCCGGCTGTTCCATGGTGCCGGAATGAACGGGCTGCTCGCCTTTTGTGGCCTTTGCCGCGAGATTATGCGCTAGCGATTCGCTGGCCGATCACCGTCTTATCTCACAACGTGATCCAGACGCCCGGCCAGCGAGCGGAGCGGATTTGACATTCGCTATTCAGCCGATGGCTTCGGAACGGAATTCCATGGAACTGCGCCTTTACGATACCCTGACCAAGGAGAAGCGTGTTTTCACGCCGATCGATCCGTCCAATGTGCGGATGTATGTCTGCGGTCCGACGGTCTACGACTTCGCCCATATCGGCAACGCGCGGCCGGTCATCGTGTTCGACGTCCTGTTCCGCCTGCTGCGGCATCTCTACGGCGCCGACCACGTCACTTACGTTCGCAACATCACCGACGTCGACGACAAGATCAACGACCGCGCGGCGCGGGACTTTCCCGGCCTGCCGTTGAACGAGGCGATCCGCAAGGTCACGGAAAAGACCGCCGACCAGTTCCAGGCCGACGTCGCCGCGCTGGGCTGCCTGCCGCCGACGCATCAGCCGCGCGCCACCGAATTCGTCCTGCCGCGCGCCGACGGCCGCTCCGACATGGTGACGCTGGTCAAACAGCTTATCGCGCGCGGCCACGCCTACGAGGCCGGCGGCGAGGTGCTGTTCGACGTGCAGTCGATGCCGGACTACGGCGCACTGTCGGGCCGCAGGCTGGAGGAGCAGAAGGCCGGCGCGCGGGTCGCCGTGGACGCGCACAAGAGGAACCCGGCCGATTTCGTGCTGTGGAAACTGTCGTCGGAGAACGAGCCCGGCTGGGACAGTCCGTGGGGCAGGGGGCGGCCCGGCTGGCATATCGAATGCTCGGCGATGAGCGCGGCCTATCTCGGCGGACCCGATGGCAAAGACGTCTTTGACATCCATGGCGGCGGTCTCGACCTGATCTTCCCGCATCATGAAAACGAGATCGCGCAGTCGCGCTGTGCCCACGGCACGCCCACGATGGCGAATTATTGGATGCACAACGGCTTCCTGCAGGTCGAAGGCGAGAAGATGTCGAAGAGTTTGGGCAACTTCGTGACGATCAATGAACTGCTGACGACGAAGAAATTTGGCGGGCGGAAGTGGCCCGGCGAGGTGTTGCGGCTGAACATGTTGCGTACTCATTATCGTCAACCAATCGACTGGACGACGAAGGCTTTGGAAGGAAGTGAAACCATCCTTCGTCGCATCTGCGGCAGAATAAAACAGTTTGACTATGCGCGTCGCGGAATGCCGGTGAAAGAACGATCGGGCCGGATAAACCTCTCACCGGAGATATTAGAGCCACTCATTGACGATCTGAATACTCCGCTGATGGTCTCGAGGGTTGGTGAACTTAATCACGACGATGCTGTTGATCAGGCGCTATTGTCTGTTGGCATCGATGTGTTTTCGTACGCGCGCTGGCTACGGTCGCAGGAACAGCAAGCAGGTTCGAATGTCGATGAATTGGTGGCCGCTCGCCTTGAAGCAAGAAAGCGAAAAGACTTCAAGGAATCCGATCGCATCCGCGACGAGCTTGCCGCCATGGGCGTCGTGCTGAAGGACGGCAAGGACGCCGACGGCAAGCCGGTGACGACATGGGAGATCGCGCGATGACGAAGCCCGACACGCCATTTCCGAAACACTGGCGCTATTACATTTTCATCAAGTGGGCGGTGATCGTCGCGGCAGTCGTGCTGGCCCTCCGCCTGTTCGGAGTGTTTTGACGCGATGGGACAGGCGCTTCCCAAACCCGCGTTGCGGCCGATGCTGCCAGCCGACGTTGCCGTGCTGGCCGCGATCTTCGTCGCCAGCATCGAGCAACTGACCGGCGACGATTACAGCGAGGCGCAGCAGATCGCGTGGGCGGGCGCCGCGGACGACGAGGCCAGGTTCGGCGCGCGCCTTACGAAGCAGTTGACGCTGGTGGCGACGCTGCAGGGCTCGCCGGTCGGCTTCGCCTCGCTGAAGGGCACAGATTGCATCGACATGCTCTATGTGCATCCGGCTGCGGCGAGGCAGGGGGTTGCGACCGCGTTGTGCGATGCGCTGGAGAAACTTGCCGGCGCGCGCGGCGCCACCGCGCTAACCGTCGAGGCCAGCGATACCGCGGAACGGTTTTTCGCAGGCCGCGGCTACGTCGCGATGCAGCGCAATTCGGTGACGATCGGCGACGAGTGGCTGGCCAACACCACGATGAAGAAGACGCTGGCCGCGAGGGACGCGCCATGAGCCGCGAGCGTCTCTATCTGTTCGACACCACGCTGCGCGACGGCGCCCAGACCAACGGCGTCGACTTCACGTTGCAGGACAAGCAGATCATCGCGAAGATGCTCGACGATCTCGGCATCGACTATGTCGAGGGCGGCTATCCCGGCGCAAATCCGACCGATACCGACCTGTTCTCGCACAAGCCCGCGCTCGGCCACGCCAGGTTCACCGCCTTCGGCATGACGCGGCGGCCGGGCCGCTCGGCATCCAACGATCCGGGACTGGCTACGCTGATCGCGGCCAAGGCGGATGCGATCTGTTTTGTGGCCAAATCCTCCGCCTATCAGGTCAGGGTCGCGCTGGAGACCACGAACGATGAAAACCTGGCGTCGATCCGCGACAGCGTGAAGGCCGCCACGGCAGCCGGCCGCGAGGTCCTGGTGGACTGCGAGCATTTCTTCGACGGCTACAGGCAGGACCCGGCCTTTGCGCTCGCCTGCGCCCGCGCGGCCTACGATTCCGGCGCGCGGTGGGTGGTGCTGTGCGACACCAATGGCGGCACCATGCCGAACGAGATCGAGACGATCGTGCGCGAGGTCGCGGCGCACGTTCCAGGCGACCATCTCGGCATCCACGCCCATAACGACACCGAGCAGGCGGTGGCCAATTCGCTCGCGGCGGTGCGCGCGGGCGCGCGCCAGATCCAGGGCACGTTGAACGGCCTCGGCGAACGCTGCGGCAATGCCAATCTCTGCTCGCTGATCCCGACGCTGAAGCTGAAGAAGGAATTCTCCGACGCCTTCGAGATCGGCGTGACGGACGACAAGCTCGCGACGCTGACGCAGGCCTCGCGCACGCTGGACATCATGCTGAACCGCGCGCCGAACCGCCACGCGCCTTATGTCGGCGAAAGCGCGTTCGTGACCAAGACCGGCATTCATGCGTCTGCGATCCTCAAGGACCCCGCGACTTACGAACACGTCGCGCCGGAATCGGTCGGCAATCGCCGCAAGGTGCTGGTGTCGGATCAGGCCGGCCGCTCCAACGTGCTGGCCGAACTGGAGCGGGCGCACATCGCGTTCGACAGGAACGATCCGAAGCTCGGACGGCTGATCGACGAGATGAAGGAGCGCGAGGCGTCGGGCTACGCCTACGAATCCGCCAACGCGTCGTTCGATCTCTTGGCGCGGCGCACGCTCGGCCGCGTTCCGGAGTATTTCGATGTCGAGCAGTTCGACGTCAATGTCGAGCAGCGCTACAATTCCCACGGCAAGCGCGTCACCGTCGCGATGGCTGTGGTGAAGGTGAGGGTCGATGGCCGGACGCTGATCTCCGCCGGTGAAGGCAACGGTCCGGTCAATGCGCTCGACGTCGCCTTGCGCAAGGACCTCGGCAAATACCAGAAGTACATCGACGGGCTGAAGCTGATCGATTATCGCGTGCGTATTCTCAACGGAGGCACCGGCGCGGTGACGCGCGTGCTGATCGAGAGCGAGGACGAGGAGGGCGAGCGCTGGACCACGATCGGCGTGTCGCCCAATATCATCGACGCGTCGTTCCAGGCCCTGATGGATTCAATTTTCTACAAGCTGGTGAAGGCCGACGCGCCGGCCTGAGCAGTGCAGTGACACTCCTCAAGAACGAGCCGCTTCCCGCCTGGGTCCTCCGACGCTACAGCCGGTCGGCGACGTCGGCCGGCATCTCCTTCGAGGAATCCAGTGCGAGGGTCGCGGCGGCGCGAAGTTTCGGCAGGATGTCCTCCACGCGCTCGGCTTGCAGAACGGTGACCGCGAGCGTCGGCCGGATGAAGGCGGTGGAGCGCATGTGAGCGAGCAGCGCCAGCAGCGGCTCCCAGAAGCCGTCGACGTTCGCCAGCAGGATCGGCTTGGCATGCCGCCCGAGTTGCTGCCAGGTGAGTTGCTCGACCAATTCCTCCAGCGTGCCGACGCCGCCGGGCAGGGCGATGAACGCGTCCGACCGCTCGAACATCAGCCTCTTGCGCTCGTGCATGTCGCGCGTGACGATCATTTCCTGCACGCGCGCCAGCGCATGTTCGCGCGAGGTCAGGAAGTCCGGAATGATGCCGGTGACGACGCCGCCGTTGTCGAGGACGGATGTCGCGATGGCGCCCATCAGGCCGACCGAGCCGCCGCCATAGACCAGCCCGACCTTGTTCCGGGCGAGCGCTTTACCAAGGGCGACGGCAGATTTGACGAAGTTGGGATTTGTACCGGGGCCTGAGCCGCAATAGACGCAGACCGTTTTGATGATGCTCATGGGAATCGATGTGGTCCCGTACAATTACAGCGTCAAGGCTCGGCTATTGCCGGCGCGCGGTCAAGTGCCTGTCGCGCCTGCTCCGCAGCGAAAAGATCGCCCGTCAAGGGTGTACGCGGCATCCAAACGCTTTATATGACAGTCCATATGGCCTCGATCAGACGATATGTCCGGCTGCGGGCGGCGCCGCTTTCCGGTTCGGGCGCTACCGATGCGTAGCGCCGTTTCGCATCCGGCGGATACGCCGACAAAACCCTCCGACGACCCTGTCCGGAGCGCGACGCTCGGCAGGGCGCTGCTGCACCTGTGGCCCTATATGTGGCCCGGCGACCGCGCCGACCTGAAGATGCGCGTGGTCTGGGCGATGCTGCTGTTGCTTGCGGCAAAGGTCGCCACCCTGATCGTTCCGTTCACCTTCAAGTGGGCGATCGACGCGCTGAACGGCGCGGGAAGCGCGCCGGTGCAGCCCGACAACTGGACGATGTGGCTGATCCTGTCGCCGCTTGCGATGACGCTTGCCTACGGCTTCGTCCGCGTGCTGATGGCGCTGCTCACCCAGTGGCGCGACGGCATCTTCGCCAAGGTCGCGATGCATGCGGTGCGCAGGCTCGCCTACCAGACGTTCGTCCATATGCACGAACTGTCGCTGCGGTTTCACCTCGAGCGCAAGACCGGCGGCTTGACGCGCGTGCTCGAGCGCGGCCGCAACGGCATCGAGGAAATGGTGCGGCTCGTCATCCTTCAGCTCATTCCGACCGCGGTCGAGGTCAGTCTGCTCACCGCCGTGCTGCTGTGGCAGTTCGACTGGCGCTACGTGCTGGTGACGCTCCTGACCGTGGTGGTCTACATGGCTTTCACCTACAGGGCGACGCAGTGGCGCATCGAGATCCGCCGCCGGATGAATGAATCCGATTCCGACGCCAATGCCAAGGCGATCGACTCGCTGCTGAACTACGAAACGGTGAAATATTTCGGCGCCGAGTTGCGGGAAGCAAAACGCTACGATCGCTCGATGGAGCGCTTCGAGGCCGCGAGCGTCTCCACCTATACCTCGCTGGCTGTTTTGAACGGCGGACAGGCAATCATCTACACGGCCGGGCTCACGAGTGTGATGATCATGTGCGCGGTCGGCGTGCGCAACGGCACGCACACGGTCGGCGATTTCGTGATGGTCAACGCCATGATGATCCAGCTCTACCAGCCGCTCAACCTGATGGGCATGGTCTATCGCCAGATCAAGCAGGCGATCATCGATATCGAAAAGATGTTCGGCGTGCTGACCCGCAATCCGGAGGTGAAGGATCGCGCCGGCGCGCAGCCGCTGCATGTCGCGCGAGGTGCGGTGCGGTTCGAGGATGTGCGGTTCGCTTACGACTCCAGCCGCCCGATCCTCAAGGGCGTGACGTTCGAGGTGCCCGCGGGAAAGACCGTGGCGATCGTCGGACCGTCGGGAGCAGGCAAATCGACATTGTCGCGGCTGCTGTTTCGTCTCTATGACGTGACCGAGGGCCGCATCCTGATCGACGGACAGGATATCCGTGACGTCACGCAGGTGTCGCTGCGGGCGGCGATCGGGATGGTGCCGCAGGACACAGTGCTGTTCAACGACACCATCCGCTACAATATCCGCTATGGCCGCTGGAACGCGTCCGACGAAGAGGTCGAGGCCGCCGCCCGCGCCGCGCAGATCGACCATTTCATCAGGATGTCGCCCAAAGGCTACGAGACGGAGGTGGGCGAGCGCGGATTGAAATTGTCCGGCGGGGAGAAACAGCGTGTGGCGATTGCGCGCACCATCCTGAAGGCCCCCCCGATCCTGGTTCTGGACGAGGCGACCTCGGCGCTCGACAGCCACACCGAGCATGAAATCCAGGAGGCGCTGGACCGGGTCTCGCGCAACCGGACCTCGCTGGTGATCGCGCATCGGTTGTCGACCATCGTGGCCGCGGACGAGATTATCGTGCTCGATCAAGGCCAAATCGCCGAACGCGGCACACACGGCGGGCTTTTGGCGGCGAACGGGCTTTACGCCAGCATGTGGAATAGGCAGCGGGAGGCGCAGGCGGCGCGCGAGAAGCTGGCGCTGATCGGCGACGATGACGACACGCCCAACCGGGCCCCGCCGCCCGTGGACGATCCGCTGGTGGCGCCGGCCGCCGCGGCAGAGTAGAATACCTCCAAGATCGTTGTCCCGAATCAGGCTTCGGGGGTTCGCCGCGGCGCCGGCTTGCGGATCGGGGTTTTCTGTGCAAGACGCGCGTTTCCGTAAAGCCCGCCTTCAGCTTCATCGTAGATCATCAGGTTTTCATATCCATGGATCGACAGACCCTTTTATCCATAGCGAAATCCATTCGCGCCAGCGCGAAATCCATTCGCGCCCAGATTTCACCTATTCATCCGAAGGGTTATCCCTTCGTCGGCGGCTTTGCGCTCGCCAGCCTTATCTTCTTCTGGATCTGGACTCCGCTGGGCTGGATCGGAACGCTGCTGACGATATGGTGCGCACTGTTTTTCCGTAATCCGGCCCGTGTGACGCCGGTCCGCGAGGGGCTCGTCGTGTCGCCGGCCGACGGCCGCGTCTCGATGATTACGCCGGTGGTGCCGCCTGCCGAACTCGAACTCGGCGAGTTGCCGATGGTTCGGATTTCGATCTTCATGAGCGTGTTCAATTGCCACGTCAATCGCAGCCCGGTCGCGGGAAAGATCGAACGGATCGTCTATCGTCCCGGCAAATTCATCAATGCCGATCTCGACAAGGCGAGCGAGGACAACGAGCGCAACGCGCTGGTCATATCGACGCCGAACAACGGCCTGGTCGGGGTGGTTCAGATCGCCGGACTGGTCGCGCGCCGTATCGTCACCTTCGTGCATGACGGACAGACGATCGAAACCGGGGAGCGCTTCGGGCTGATCCGGTTCGGCTCGCGGTGTGACGTTTACTTGCCGGAGGGAACGCCGCTGCTGGTGTCCGAAGGACAGACCGCGATTGCCGGCGAGACGGTGCTGGCTGATTTCCAGCTTGGAGAGAGCGGCCGGACCTTCCGCAGCAACTGACCGCCAGGACGGCGGGAGCATTTTCGCTTCTGATTGTATCAGAAGCGAAGCTCTGGATTATCGTTTTGACGCTTCTGGATCGTTTTGACACTTTGTCTTCACGCGAACGGTTTCCACCTCGCTCGAAAACGCCATAGTTTCCTGATTTGAAGTGTCCTGATCAAGAAGCTCGAACGTCCTTGCAGCAACCTTTGATGCAAACTTCGGAAGCAATGGGACACAGGCGATCTTGTGATTCGAGGGGGCCGATTCTAACATTGCATGCCGTTCCGGCAGATGCCGTGCAAATGTTAGGATCAAAGGACGCCAGGCGGGGGATGCGGCTCCGCCGGGGCCCTGCTATATAGGAGGCGTGCAGACGCCATACGACCAGAAATCATCCGAGATTCGCCGCCGCCGGTTTCGCCCGATCCCGGTGCGCATGCTGGTGCCGAATTTCATCACGCTGCTTGCGATTTGCGCGGGCCTGACGGCCATCCGGCTTTCGACCGAAGGACGGATGGAGCTTGCGGTAGGCGCGATCGTATTCGCAGCCGTGCTCGACGGGCTCGACGGCCGGGTGGCCCGGATGATCAAGGGGCAGTCGAAGTTCGGCGCCGAACTCGACAGCCTCGCCGACTTCGTCAATTTCGGCGTTGCGCCCGGCCTGATCCTGTACTTCTGGCAGTTGCGCGACCTCAACAATGTGGGCTGGATCGCGGCGATGATGTTTGCGATCAGCGGCGGCCTGCGGCTTGCGCGCTTCAACGCAACGATGAACGACCCCAACAAGCCGGCCTTTGCCGCGAATTTCTTTACCGGCGTGCCCGCGCCGGCGGGCGCGATCGCGGTGCTGCTGCCGATCTATCTGGCGTTCCTGGGCGTTCCGCAGCCGCCCGCGGTGCTGACGGCGTTTTATACGCTGCTGATCGCGATCCTCATGGTTTCGCGGCTGCCGGTTTTCTCCGGCAAGATGATCGGCATGCGGGTCGCGCCGGAACTGGTGCTGCCGGTCTTTGTGACAGTGGTGTTCGTTATCGCGCTCCTGATCAGCTATCCCTGGGTTGTCCTCTCGTTCGGCTCGATCATTTTCCTGTTGAGCCTTCCGGTCGGCTGGAAGTCCTACCGCGACCAGGAGGTCAAGGCGGCGGTGCAGGAGACGTTTCCAGATGCGCCGTCAGCCTCCGACACGGCGCCGCCTTTTGCGCCATCCGCCGGGACGAAGCCGTCAACCCCCTCGATCCGGCAGCGGAAGCAGGACAACCGGCCTTCACGGCCGCACTGAGAGCCTGTTTGAAAGGTTTGCTTTCCGGGTCCCCCCGGCGCGCTGCGGCACGAAGTGAGGCTGCGCCGACCCGGGATCGTTGCAGAAAACTGCGCAAAGACCCCGCCTCAGCAGCGCACCGTTTCACGCTGCGCTGCGTCCGGGGAACGGCCGGGAGGTGCCCGGTGACTTTCCGGACAGGCTCTGAGAAGCTGCCCTTGCTACGATCTTCGGCGGAGACGGGGACAGATCCCTGGTGCGGGGTCGTGCTCGCGCCGTAACAGGTTCGGCTCGGCTGTCGCGGCTCAAGTTGGTCGCTCGGTCGAAATCAGCAACGCTCCCGCCGACTCCCTGGCGGCAACCCACGTCCCGGAAATTCGGCGAAAAAAAATCATGGCCGGGACAAGCCCGGCCATGATGATGTGTTTCCATCAAACGCAAATCGCTTGCGTTGCGTTGGTTCTTTTTCGAACCTCCGTGAACGGCTCCCGAGAGTCTTTTACCGTTTCATGGAAACGGCAAAAGACTCCAGCTTCTTGATTTGACGCGTTTTCTTCACGCCACTTCGCTCGAAAACGCGCTAGTGCGCGGGCACGGTCTCCGCGATCGCGGCCGACACCGGTTTGACATTCCGGAAACCGACTCGCGAGAACGAGACGTAGAACGCGGCGATGTTCATCAACGCCCAGATGACAAAGCCCATGGTATAGCCGCCCATCAGAAACTTGCTGGCGGCCAGAATGGAGGTCATCGTGAAGCCGCAGGCCGCGCCGGCGGCCTTTGCCAATCCGCTGACTGCGCCCACGTGGACGAAGTAGATCGGGATCAGCTTGATGACCGCTGCCGCGGCCGCGCCGGACACAAGGGCAAGGCTGAATATGACAAACAACTGAACGGTCAGCGAAATCTGCATGGCCATCAGCACGGCGAGGATCGACATCGCGCCGAACATCCAGCTTAGCAGCGTGAAAACGTCCCGACGGTCAGCCAGCCAGCCGCCCAGCGGTCTTGTGATCGCCACGCAGACCACCAGAATCGGCGTATAGACCGCGACCGCTGTCGTCGGGTCGACGTGCCAGAAATCGACGAGATAGGTGGGCATGGTCGATGCGAAGAAAACCAGCGTACCGAAGGCCACCCAATAAAGAGCAGGAACGAGCCACACCACGACGCCCGAGCGGTAGACGGCGAAGATTTCCTTCACCGAGGTGTTTTTCAGCTTCCGGTTCGGCGGGTCCGACGTGAAGAACATGTAGATTGCCGCCATTCCCAGCGTCGGAATGGCGAAGATCGGGAAGATCATACGCCAGCCATCCGGATCGCTGGTGTCCAGCACGCTCGTGATGAGGAACGAGACGGCCATCATGCCGACCGTGATTCCGACGTTACCCAGAGCAAAGAGGCCCAGCGCCGTGCCCTGTTTTGATTTGGGGTACCAGGACGACACATGGGCGTTGCCGACCACGAAGCTCGCGCCTCCGAGGCCCAGCATCATTCCCAGGAACAGGAAGGCGATGTAGCTCTCGGCGAAAGTCCCCAAAATCAGGACCACGGAGAGGCACACAAGCAGAATGGTGAAAACCGTCCGGCCGCCGAACTTGTCGGTCCAGATCCCGAGCGGGATGCTGATCGCGGCCGCAAACAGCGGCTCCATCGCCGCCAGGATCAACACCTGGGTGCTCGTGAAGCTGTACCATTTAATCAGAAACGGGGCGAGTGCGGAAAACATTCCCCAGATCGCGAAACCGAGCGCGAACGCTACGGTTGAAATGCATAAAACCTTCGGGTTGCCCGGCGGCTCCGCCGCCGTCACGTTAGCCCCTAAAGCTGAATCTTTCACGGTGGCTCCTGACCAAAGAGATCGCCCTTGCACCAAATTTCCGAGCTCCGCTCCGGTTATGCGTAGTGGAGTGACTCTCGGAGTCGTACGATAAGTAGTTTACATAGTATCTCCCGGCGATGTTGACGTCTATCAATTTTAGAAAGACCACATCGCTCTTCCGGAAATGGGCTCTTGCCGCCGGACAGTGGTTGCAGGCCGGATTGGAGCGGGGTGCGCGAGGATGCGGAGAAATTATCCTGAAGGTCGCCCTGAAGGTCGCGATGGCCGCTGATCAACGGGGCATGGGGGAAGGCTCCCGCTTTTCCATAGCGTTGGACCGCGTCGCTTCCTCCGGTCTCAGCGGGGGTCAACCACGTCTTTGATCCTGTTCATGTTTCAAGACCTTGAAGGATCTCCGCCCAGCCTGTTCCGGAGCCTTTCCGCTTCTGATGGAATCAGAAGCGGGGCTTTACGCGTCCTTAATTGCGTCAAAGCTATGATGACGCCGCGTGGCTCAGAACGGGCCGCGCCCCCGTCCAGGATGGCCGGCGGTTCGCGTGCGTTGGAGTTTTCCCCATGGATATCATGACGGGTGCCGGACTTGCTTTCGGCATGCTTGTAGTCGCCGTGATGGTCTTTATGGGCGGCGATCTCCATATGTTCGTCAGCGAACACGCCATGATCATCATCTTCGGCGGCGCGACCGCCGCCACCATGATCCGCTTTCCGCTCGGCGCGATTCTCCACGGCCTGCCGCTCGGCGCCAAGTTCGCCTTCACCATGAGCCGGCTGTCGGCGCGCGATCTTGTCGACGAACTGGCGCGGATCGCTGAAATCGCCCGCAAGCAGGGCCCGGTTGGACTCGAAAAGGTCGAGACCAACGAGCCGTTTCTCGCCAAGGGCATTCGTTTCGTCGCGGACGGCTACGACCTCGAATTCATTCGCGACAATCTCGAACGCGACCGCGACAATTTTCTCATGCACCTCGATGAGGGCAGCAAGATCTATCGCGCCATCGGCGATTGCGCTCCGGCGTTCGGCATGATCGGCACGCTGATCGGCATGGTGCAGATGTTCGCCAACATGACCGATCCCTCCAAGCTCGGTCCGTTCATGGCGACCGCGCTGCTGGCGACGCTCTACGGCGCGCTGGTCGCCAACCTGTTCTGCCTTCCGATCGCCGACAAGCTGCACGGCAAGTTGCTCGATGAGGAAACCAACCGCACGTTGATCATCGACGGCATCCTGATGATCCGGGATTCCAAGAGCCCGGCGCTGGTGCGCGAAATGCTGCTGGCCTATCTGCCGGAGAACCATCGCCAGGAGGAGGGCGAGCCGGTTCCTGCGTGATGGGGACGGCTCTGATCGCAAACCGATAGCCACTTTTGCGGAATAGGCGCGAGTCCGGGATCGAGCGATGGCCAAGAAAAAACGCGGCGATGCGCACGGCGGAGGGCACGGCTGGTTCGTCACGTTCGCCGATCTGATGGGCCTGATGATGAGCTTCTTCGTGATGCTCGTCGCCTTTTCCACGATGGACAATCAAAAGCTCAAGATCGTTGCCGGCTCGATGCGCGACGCCTTCGGCTCCCAGACCGAAGTGCGATATTCCGGAATCGTCGAATCGGACGGCCTGCCGACGCGACCGAAACTGAAGAACGCCGCGCATGTCCCGCCGGACGAAACCTCCACCACTCCGACCCCCGACGAACAGGAGCGGTCCAAGACCGCGGGCGCGCGGCTCAAGACCGACCGCGAGTTCGCGCTCGCCTCGGCGTCGCTGCGGCAGGCGCTGCAGGACATGCCGGAGCTGACCGAGATTTCCAAGCACGTCATGTTCGAGGAGACCAAGGAAGGTCTCAACCTGGAGATCGTCGACCAGGACGGCCGTTCGATGTTCGCGGACGGATCCAAGGAGCCTTACGAGCGGACGCGCATGCTGATCAGGAAGCTCGCCGCTCCGCTCAAGGCGACGCCCTTGCGGATTTCGATCACCGGCCATACCGCCTCGAGCTTCATTCCGGCGCGCAGCGATTATGACGGCTTCGACCTGTCCGCGGACCGCGCCAACGCCGTTCGCCAGATTCTCGAACGCGAGGGGTTGCCGTCGAGCCATATCTTCGCGGTCTCCGGCAAGTCGGACAGCATGCCGCTGTTTCCGGACGATCCCTCGCTCGCGGCGAACCGGCGCGTGACCATCACCTTGATGCGCGAGGCGCCGCCGTTGCCGCCGAATTTGAAGCCCTGAGTAACAGTATTATATTACCAGACGCGGGTTGGCTGCCGGACAGATCGAGGTGGCCTGTCAATGCCATTCCTTGGATTGACGGGCCAGTGCTTGTGGGCGATAGCCCCCGGGTCGAAACCACCATCAGAGCGTTTGCAGAAATCATGGCCGTCAGCGATCCAACCGCCGAAGCCATCGGCGAGGCTTCGGCAAAGACGACCAGTTTTTGGGCGCTGGCGCTCGGAAGCATCGGTGTGGTCTTTGGCGATATCGGGACGTCGCCGCTGTACGCGTTCCGTGAGGCCGTCAATCATGCCGCGCAACAGGGGACGGTGACGCCGGTAATCGTGCTCGGCGTACTGTCATTGATCCTGTGGTCGTTGTTCATCGTGGTCACCGCCAAGTACGTTCTGCTGCTGCTGCGGGCCGACAACAACGGGGAAGGCGGGACGCTGTCGCTGATGGCGCTCGGGCAGCGGGCGCTCGGGCGGAGAAGCGTGCTGCTGCTGGCGCTCGGCGTGGTCGGCGCCTCGATGTTCATCGGCGATTCCATGATCACGCCGGCGATCTCGGTGCTGTCCGCTGTCGAAGGATTGAAGCTCGCAGCGCCCGGGCTGGACCACTACGTCGTCCCGCTGACGATGCTGATCCTGGTCATACTTTTCGCAGTGCAGAGCCGCGGCACCGCGCGCGTCGCCTCGGCGTTTGCTCCGGTGATGGCGCTGTGGTTCGTGACCATCGCGGTTCTCGGCGTCCTGCACATCCATGAGGACCCGAGCGTGCTGTTGGCGGTCAATCCCTGGCACGCCATTCACTTCCTGCTCAACCATGGCCTGATCGGCCTCGTTATCATGGGGCTGGTGTTTCTGTCGGTCACGGGCGGCGAGGCGCTGTATGCCGATCTCGGCCATTTCGGCCGCAAGCCCATTCAGGCCGCGTGGTACTGTCTGGTGTTGCCGGCATTGCTGCTGAACTATTTCGGGCAGGGCGCGCTGATTCTCGCCCATCCCGACGCGATCGAGAACACCTTCTATCGCCTGGCGCCCGCGCCGATGATCCCGACGCGACGCCGGCCGAGGCGGGCGACGCGGGGGGCGCGACGGACGGCGGCGCGACGGCCGAGGCAGCCGCGACGGCGACGCCGACGGCACCGACCATCCGCATCCGGCAGGAGCGCACGTACTTCGACCCGCGTGGGGTGCCGCTTCGCACGCTGGTACAGCCGAAC
>JBIQHO010000056.1:0-14796 GCA_044508545.1 Bradyrhizobiaceae bacterium
AGGTCGCATCGAATAATGGCACCGCCTTGCCGGTCAAGCCTGTCCTGCGCGGCCCTGCCTTGCGAAGAAGGGGCAGGACGGCGCAATTGATCAAAGCGGGTGCGGTATCGCGGCGTATCGGTTGACGAGAATGTCACGTTTGGTCTCGTCGACGCGGACAGTCATGTCGTAACGGCCGTCGCGCAGTTCCTTGGCGAGCACCTCGGAATTGCGGTGCAGCCAACTGATCGCCGCGCCGTCGGAGGCATCGACCGACAGGTCCAGCGTGGTTCGGGTCGCGGCGAGCCGGTCTTCGATCGCCGCCAGCAGCTTATCGAGCCCCTCGCCGGTTTCGGCGGAGACAAGGAAGCACGGAACCTCGGCCGAGCGGCGCGCCGCGATGTTTTCCAGATTTTCGCGCTGATCCGCATCGAAGCGATCGATCTTGTTCCAGACTTCGAGAATGCGAACTCCGTGTTCCGGATCGATGCCGAGTTGGCGCAGCACGGCCTCGACATCGTGCTGCTGCGCCTCCGCATCCTCGTGCGAAATGTCGCGAACATGAAGAATGACATCCGCCTCCATCACCTCTTCGAGCGTCGCGCGAAACGCGGCGACAAGCTGGGTCGGCAGATTGGATATGAAACCGACCGTATCCGACAGCATCGCCTTGCCGCCATGCGGCAGCGTCAGCGCGCGCAGCGTCGGATCGAGGGTCGCGAACAGCATGTCGGCGGCCTGGACGTCGGCGCGCGTCAGCCGGTTGAACAGCGTCGATTTCCCGGCATTGGTATAGCCGACCAGCGCAACCACGCGATAAGGCACGCGCTTGCGCCCGGCGCGATGCAGCCGCCGCGTCGCCTGCACCTTCTTCAGTTCGTTCTCCAGCCGCGATATGCGGTCGCCGATCAGTCGGCGGTCGGCCTCGATCTGGGTTTCGCCGGGGCCGCCCATGAAGCCGAAGCCGCCGCGCTGCCGCTCGAGGTGGGTCCAGGAGCGCACCAGACGACTGCGCTGATAGTTGAGGTGGGCAAGCTCGACCTGCAGCGCACCCTCTTTGGTCTTGGCGCGCCGGCCAAAAATTTCAAGGATCAGGCCGGTCCGGTCGAGCACCTTGGTGCTCCAGGCTTTTTCCAGATTGCGCTGCTGGATCGGCGACAGCGCGCAATCCATCACCACGAGATCGGCGCCTTCGGCGGTAATCAGGCCGGCCAATTCCTCGACCTTACCCTTGCCGAGATATGTCGCGGGCCTGATCTGGTTAACCGGCGCGATGATCGCCTTGGCGACGTCGAGATCGATCGCGCGTGCGAGGCCGGCGGCTTCATCCAGCCGGGCATCGGTGTCGCGCATGGCATGTCCCGCCTGCGGCGCGCCGGCGTCGTCGCGCCGCATCCGCAGATAAGGGCCGATGACAATGGCCCGCCCGGTCGGTTTGCCCTGCATCGGCCCTGAACGGTCGATGCCCCCCTGGGGATGCCGGGGTTCCAATCAGGAAACTTTCATGTTGCTCAAAGCGGAGCGTCCTCGCCGCCTTCGAATAACTGGATCGGGGCGCCCGGCATGATGGTCGAAATCGCATGTTTGTAGACAAGCTGCGAATGACCGTCCCGCCTGAGCAGCAGGCAGAAATTGTCGAACCAGGTGACAATTCCCTGCAGTTTGACGCCGTTCACCAGAAAGATAGTCAGGGGCGTCTTGGTCTTTCGAACGTGGTTGAGGAAGGTGTCCTGAAGGTTTTGTGCGCGGTCTATCGCCATTTTTATTATCCCGCAGTTCGTTTTGTCTTTTTTGGACCGGACACAGCTCTCCCCGGAGCGTCTCCTGGCCGCCGAGACCCCCTGAGATCCTCCTCGTGGACCCGGCGCCTTTGATTAGAAGGCAGAGCATGAGGTTAGGCAAGCCGGTTCGGGCCGCGGGTTCGCCCGGATAGGCAAAAACTGTCAGGAAAATGCTGAAAAACGGTGAAATTCTTCCCGCAGCCGCCTGGCAATGCCGCCCGGGCGGCCATTTCCCACGATCTGGCCATCGATCGCCACGACGGGCATGACGATCTGGGAGGCGGAGGTGACGAAAGCCTCCGCGGCTTCGCGCGCCTCCGCCGGCGTGAACGGGCGCTCCTCCAGAGTGATCTGGAGCGCCATCATAACCTCCATGAGGACGGCCCGGGTGATGCCCGCGAGAATGCCGCTCTCGGCGGAGCGGGTGACGACCCGGCCGTCTTTGGTCACGATCCAGGCGTTGCTCGAAGCGCCCTCGGTGATAAATCCGTCGCTCCCGACGTACCAGGCCTCATAGGCCCCCTTCTCGCGCGCTTCCTGCTTCGCGAGCACATTGGGCAGCAGCGATACCGACTTGATGTCCACCCGAGGCCAGCGATTTTCAGGCACGGTGACGACCTTGATGCCGGTCGCGGCGGTTTGCTGGTTTTTCGCGTAGTTGAGCGCACGCGCCGTCACCACGACGCTCGGCTTCACCCCAGTTGGCGGAAACGCATGATCGCGCCGCGCCACGCCGCGGGTTACCTGCAGATAAACCAGTCCATAGGTCACGCGGTTGCGGCGTACCACCTCGCGCATGACGATACCGAGCGCCGACAGCGGCATCGGTTCGGCGATCCGCAATTCGCGCAAGGACCGCTGCAACCGCGCCATGTGCCGGGGGAAATCCACCAGCCTTCCGCCCCGCACTTCACAGACTTCATAAACGCCATCCGCAAACTGATAGCCGCGGTCCTCGACGTTGACACAGGCGTCGCGCAGATAGCGATAGCGGCCGTTGACGTAAGCAATTCGCGACATCGGCGCGTCCAACCCCCGAAAGGTTTTTAGTTGACGCCGAGCGCCTTGAGCTTGCGGTGCAGCGCCGAGCGCTCCATGCCGACGAATTCGGCCGTCCGCGAGATATTGTTGGAGAAGCGGCTGATCTGGGCGATCAGGTAGTCGCGCTCGAACACCTCGCGAGCCTCGCGCAGCGGCAGTCCCATGATGTGCTCGCCGTTGACGCCGGACGGCATCGCCGGAACCATCGAGCCGACGTCCTGCGGCAGCATGTCAGCGGTGATGATCACCTCCGGACCGCCGCCGGCCAGGATCATCACGCGCTCGACGTTGTTGCGAAGTTGCCGGACGTTGCCCGGCCAGACGTGCGATTGCAGCACGGCCATCGCGTCGTCGCCGATCCTGCGCTTGGGCAGCCCGCTGGCGGCGGAGATGTGGTCCATGAAAAATTCGATCAGTTCGGGAATGTCCTCACGGCGTTCGGAGAGCGGCGGAACCCGGATCGGCACGACCGACAGCCGGTGATAGAGATCCTCCCGGAAACGCCCGGCGGCGATCTCCTCCTCCAGGTTTCGCGCCGTCGATGAAATGATGCGCACATCGACCCTGATCTTGTTTATCCCGCCGGAGCGCTGAAAGGTCTGATCGACCAGGACGCGCATGATCTTGTTCTGGGTCTCGCGCGGCATGTCGCCGATTTCGTCAATGAACAGCGTCCCGCCGTGTGCTTCTTCCAGCGCTCCTGTTTTGCGAGGCTGCTGGCCATCGGTCTGTTCGATGCCGAACAGCTCGAATTCCATTCGCTCCGGCGTAATCGCCGCCGCGTTGATGACGACGAACGGTCCCTCCGAGCGGCTCGACTGATTGTGAAGCGTTCGCGCCGCCAGTTCCTTGCCGGATCCGGACGGGCCGACGATCATGATCCGGCTGTTGGCTTTCGCCGCGCGCTCGATGGTCTGCCGTAGCTGGTTCATGCACGGCGACCGGCCGACCAGCGATCCCGCCGCCGGCGCGAGCTGCTTCAGTTCCCTGACCTCGCGCTTGAGGCGCGAGGTTTCGAGCGCGCGCGTCGCCACCAGAATCAAACGATCGGACTTGAACGGCTTTTCGATGAAGTCATAGGCGCCGCGCTTGATCGCCGCGACGGCCGTTTCAATGTTGCCATGACCGGAGATCATGACCACCGGCGTGTCGGGGCTGTCCTGCTTGATCATCTCGAGCAGTTGCAATCCGTCGAGCTTGCTGCCTTGCAGCCAGATATCGAGGAACACCATATGCGGACGGCGGCTTGAGACCTCCGCAAGCGCCTCATCGCTGTTGCGCGCGGTGCGGGTCGTAAAACCCTCGTCCTCCAGGATGCCCGCAACGAGGTCGCGAATATCCGCCTCGTCGTCCACTATCAGAATGTCGTGTGCCATGGATTGGATCCGCCCAGTCAGTTGCCGGTTGCAACCTTTGCTTTCGTTTCATCGCCGGCCGACGCACCGTCGTCAGTCGCTCCGCCGCTCCCGTCGGTTTCACCTTTCGCGCGCCCGGATATCGCAAACCGCAATCGCATCCAGGCCCCACGCGCTTCCGGTCTTATGGCGGAGGCGTCATTGAGTTCGAGTTTTCCGCCATGGTCTTCCAGCACGCGCCCCACAATCGCGAGACCAAGGCCGGTGCCCTTCTCGCGCGTCGTGACGTAGGGCTCCAGCAGGCGCGCTCGCGCAACTTTCGGCAGGCCGATTCCGTTGTCGATCACGTCGATAACAATGTCGTCGCCCTCCCGCGCGGCGATGACATCGATCCGGCCTTTGCCGAGTGTCTCCGGCGGCACCGCCTCGATGGCTTCGGTCGCATTCTTGATGATGTTGGTCAAAGCCTGCGAGATCAGCCGCCGGTCGAACTGGGCGCGCATCGGGTCATGCTTGATGTCGGCTTCGATATCGATTTCGGGATGCCCGACGCGCATGAGAAAAACCGTCTGCCGGACCGTATCGGCGACGTCCTCGCCTTCCATCACCGGCTTTGGCATCCGCGCAAAGCGCGAGAATTCGTCGACCATCCGCCTGATATCCTCGACCTGGCGCACGATCGTATCGGTGCACTGCTCGAAGATCGGCTTGTCTTCCGTGATCACCTTGCCGAACTTGCGGCGAATGCGCTCGGCAGATAGCTGGATCGGCGTCAGCGGATTTTTGATCTCGTGCGCGATCCGCCGGGCCACGTCGCCCCACGCGGATGTGCGCTGAGCGGTCACGAGTTCGGTGATGTCATCCAGAGTGATGATGTAGCTGTCACGCGATTGACTGCTCTGCTCGGCGCTGATGCGCACCGAGATGTTGCGCTCGTTGCCGTCGCGATTGATGTTAATCTGTCCCTGCACCAGCCGCTGGGTCCCCTCCCTCGCGGTCTGCATGAGCTCGTTGAGCTCCGGAATCACTTCGGACAGCGGATGTCCGAGCGTTTCCGATTCAGAATGACCGATCAGCTTCTCGGCAGACCGGTTAAGGATGCCGATGGTATTGGCGCCGTCGACGCCGATAATGCCGGCGCTCGCCGACGACAATACGGCCTCGATGAAACGGCGCCGGCTGTCGATCAGCCCGCTCGCGCTGACGAGTTCATCGCGCTGCATGCGCAACTCGGCTGTCATTTTGTTGAAGGTCTCGCCGAGCTGGGCGAGATCGCCTTCGGATTTGAGGACTGGCACCTGAACGTTCAGGTCGCCGGTGGACACGACGTTCGCTGCGTTCATCAGGCGACGGACGGGTGCGACGAACCGGTCGGCGAAGTTCAGCGCCAGCAGCACCGACGCCATCAGGATGGTCAGCGCGATCACGGCAAACATCAGCGCGAACGCCACCTGGATGCCGAGACGCCGCGCCTCGATCGTGGCGTACACGGCCACGCTTGCCTCGGTCTGCTTCAGTTGCGCGACGACATGGGGATCGAGCAGGCGCGCCACATAAAGAAATTTATCGTCGAACGCGCGCAGCCGTATGACGGCGGCGACGTAGTTCGCTTCCGGAAATACTGCGATTTGCGGTTCGTCTTCCCCGACGTTCTTGAGAAAATCCGGGTTGGGCGTGGTGTAGGTCCGCTCGATGCCGGTTTGCGCGGACACCAGCGCGTTGCCGTCCTTGTCGATCAGCATCGCACCCGGCAGGTTGCGGGCTTTCGCGTTCGAGGTCAGAAGCTGGTTGAATGTCGCGCGGTCCTGATCGTACAACGGCCGCGCGTTGGAGATATCGTTGGCCATGCCAAGAATATCGCCGCGAATGAGCTGGGCGTGCTCGTGCAGATAGGCGTTGGCCACGATCAGCGAGTTCTGGATGACCTCCTTGGTCGGCCCCGAAAACAGGCGGTCGAGGCCGCGATCGATGGTGACGTTGGCCACCACCGACACCAGCACCGCCGGCAGCACCGCGATCACCGAGAACAGGCTGACGATCTGGACGTGGAGTTTGGCGGCGGCGCGGCCGCGCCGGCGGGCCTGAACCACCTGCCAGACTTCGAGGGCGATGATACCGACAAGCAGAAGGATGATCGCGGCGTCGATCAGCAGGAAGGTGACGACGACCCGGTGGTTCGGCTCGATCGGGGTGAGGCCGACCAGAACCACGAAGGTCAGGAGTGCAGACAACAGCGCGAGGCCGATCGCAACCGCCGCTAGAAGCCGGCGCGGGGTCCAGCCGCGCGGCTCGGCAAATGACGGATCGTGGGAGGGGGCCCGCGTGTCTGCGCTAGTCATCCTGGGAATAAGGTTTGAAGGTTTGAAGTTCGCTGACTAAACTGGCCGCACCCGGCAGCGAACTGATGCATTCCTACAACAATGTTGCACAATTGAGACATTTCCGCGGCGCGATCCTTCGCGCGGGGATGGTGCGAGCTTCGCATAATTTGCTGATTCGGTCTGAATTATAATCGAAAACAGGCCGAATGCGACCGCCGTTATTCTCCGGTCCGATAGACCTGGATATCCAGATCGCGGATTTTCTTGCGCAGCGTATTGCGGTTCAAACCCAAAAGGTCGGCTGCCCGAATCTGGTTGCCGCGAGTCGCGGCCAGAGCTGCCGTGAGAAGCGGGATCTCGATCTCCCGCAAGACGCGATGATACAGGCCCGGCGGGGGCACGCCGTTCGGAAAGGCCGAGAAATGCGACGACAGGTACATCTCGACGGCCCCGCCGAGGCTGTCGACGCCCAGGCGACTGCCGCCTGAAACGACGGGAGCAGGCGCAAGCTCGCCGTCGATCACCGGACCGGTGATGACGTCCTGCGGATAGAGCGCCGCCAGCCTGCGCGCCAGATTTTCCAGTTCGCGGACGTTGCCGGGCCAGCGATGCCGCTTCAGGCGCTCGACCGCGAGCGCATCGAGCTTCTTGGGCGGCAGTCCGTCCTTTTCGGCGAGGGCGAAGAAGTGCCGGATCAGATCGGGCAGGTCCTCGATGCGTTCGCGCAGCGGCGGCAGGCGCAGCGGCACCACGTTGAGGCGGAAGAACAGGTCCTCGCGAAACAGCCCCTGCTGGATCAGAACGCGAAGATCCTTGTTGCTGGCCGCCACGATACGAACATCGGTCTTGATCGCGGTGCGTCCGCCGACAGCGGTGTACTCTCCCTGCTGGAGCACGCGAAGCAGGCGCGTCTGCGCCTCCATCGGCATGTCGCCGATTTCGTCGAGGAACAGCGTCCCTCCTTCGGCCTGCTCGAAACGGCCGGAGGCGCGGTTATTGGCGCCGGTGAAGGCGCCGCGCTCGTGGCCGAACAACTCCGATTCGATGAGGTCGCGGGGAATCGCCGCCATGTTGACGGCGACGAACGGACCGTTGCGCCGCTTGCCATAGTCGTGAAGCGCGCGCGCGACCAGTTCCTTGCCGGTGCCGGACTCGCCGGAAATCATCACCGTCAGGTCGGTCTGCATCAGCCGCGCCAGCACGCGATAGATGTCCTGCATGGCGGGCGAACGGCCGATTAGTGGAATGGATTCGAATTCGTTCTCGCTATTGCGGCTGGCGGCCCGCTCCTTGGGTTCGGCGAGTGCGCGGCCGACAATCGCGACCAGTTCCTTGAGGTCGAAAGGTTTCGGGAGGTATTCATACGCGCCGCGCTCGGAGGCGCGGATCGCCGTCATGAAGGTGTTTTGCGCGCTCATCACGATGACCGGCAGGTTCGGCCGCATCTTCTTGATGCGCGGCAGCAGGTCGAAGGCGTTCTCGTCCGGCATCACGACGTCGGTGATGACGATATCCCCCTCGCCCTGGCTGACCCATCGCCACAGCGTCGCCGCGTTGCCGGTGAGACGCACCTCATATCCCGCGCGCGACAGCGCCTGATTGAGCACCGTGCGGATGGCGGCGTCATCATCTGCGACCAGTATGTGAGCTGCGGGCATGTGTCGTCCTCATCCTGGATCGCGTGAGGCGTGTGACGCCATCTCCGGGGCGGCGGCATCGTAGCTCTGCCGGTGCTTTGAACTCATGTCGAACATCGGGAGCAGGATGCGAAAGGTGGTTTTGCGCGGCTGCGATTCACATTCGACGATGCCGCCGTGATCGCGGACGATTTTGGCGACGAGCGCGAGTCCGAGCCCGCTCCCGGCCGGCTTTGTGGTTACGAACGGATCGAACAGGTTTGGCAAGAGATCCTCTGCTACGCCGGGACCATTGTCCTTGACGCAGAATTCCAGTGGCAGCGACACGCGCGACTTGTTGCCGGGCACCGACAGACGGAGGCCGGGACGGAATGCGGTCGTGAACTGGATTTCTCCCTCGCCTCCGAGATCGGCGACGGCTTCCGCGGCATTCTTGACGAGATTCAGAAAGACCTGAATCAGTTGATCCCGATCGGCGAGAACCGGCGGCAACGACGGATCGTAATCCTCGGCAAACCTGATGTTCCGCGCAAAGCCGGACTGCGCGAGCCGTTTGACATGATCGAGCACCGAGTGAATGTTGACCGGGCCTCGCGTCACCGGCCGTTCGTCGCCGAACACTTCCATGCTGTCGACCAGCGTGACGATGCGGTCTGCCTCGTCGCAGATCAGGCGGGTCAGTATCCGGTCTTCCGACGATGCTCCCTGTTCGAGAAGCTGCGCCGCACCTCGAATGCCGGAGAGCGGATTCTTGATTTCATGCGCGAGCATGGCCGCGAGCGCCGTCACCGAGCGCGCCGCGCTGCGATGGGTCAACTGCCGATCCATCTTGTCGGCCATGGTGCGCTCCTGAATCATCACCACGACGTGGCCGGGCCGTTCCGCCAGCGGCGCGACGTGCAGGTCGACCTGGCGGTCGCGGCCGATCCGCGGCGTGCCGAGGTCGACCCGGAATTCGTTCACGGGCGAACCGGCGTTCCGCACCTGATCGATCAGCGGAAGCAGCGGGCTGCCGAACGGGACCACCTCTTTCAGCGGCTGCCGCTGCAGGAACTGCGCCGACATTTCGAAGAACGACTCCGCGGCCGCGTTGGCGTCGACGATCCTGTCATCGGGCGCGACCAGCAGCACCGGATTTGGAAGCGCGTTGAGAACAGCCTCGCCGTCGGATGGCGCCGCGCGCGCACGCTCCGCAAGCGACGTCATGCTGCGGCACTCCATGAGAAATCCTCGAATGCATCCACAAGAAAGCGCTGCACGCCAGCCGGATCGTCGGCCGTCAGGATTTTTCCGCGCCATGTCTTGAGGACGGACGTGGAAACATGTCCACTGGCGGCCGCGACTCCGAGCGCCCAGCCGAGATGTTTCCGCGCATGACGAAGCCCGATACGAAGGCCGTAGTGCCGAAGCAGATCGTCATAAAGCGCGCGGATATACGCCAACTGGTCCGCGAGCGAGGGCGGCGGTTCGGTGACGCCCGTCTCCAACCGGCGTGCGATCTGACCCGGCATCCAGGGCTGGCCCTGCGCGCCCCGCCCCACCATGACGGCATCGGCGGTCGATTCCTCCAGCGCCGCGAGGGCTGCCTCAAACGAAGTAATGTCGCCGTTGACAACGACGGGAATGCGGACCGCCCGTTTCACCGCCCGCACCGCCTGCCAGTCGGCGCAGCCCTTGTAGAACTGGCAGCGCGTGCGGCCATGAACGGTGATCATCCGCACGCCGGCGGATTCGGCGCGCTGTGCGAGCGCCGGCGCATTGAGCGAGCGATCGTCCCATCCGAGCCGCATCTTGAGCGTGACCGGCGCCTTCACCGCGCCGACCGTCGCCTCGATCAGTCGCAAGGCGTGGTCGAGATCGCGCATCAAGGCCGAACCCGACTGGCCGCCTGTGACGTGGCGGGCGGGACAACCCATGTTGATGTCGATGATGTCCGCGCCCGCCGCCTCGGCGATCCGCGCGCCCTCCGCCATCCAGTGCGTCTCGCAGCCCGCGAGCTGAACCACGTGCGGTCCGCCACCGGTTGCCTCGCAACGGAGCACGGACATGGGGCGCCCGCGCACGAGATCGTCGCTGGCGGTCATCTCGGAGATCACGAGCCCTGCCCCCAGCGATTCCGCAAGACGGCGGAACGGCCGGTCGGTAATGCCGGACATCGGCGCAAGAAAGACGCGGCTGGCGATCGGGATATGGCCGATCGTGAACGGCTTTTGATCTGATGCAGGACAGGACGTGTTGGATGTCATAAGGCCTTGGAACTCTTGCAAGCCGCCCTGAACTGTTGATTATTTGGGCAACAATATTGAATGCCTATAGTTTAGCCAATTCCTTACCTGTTGCAAGTGCGCTGCAACACAAATAATCCGGGGCCAACCCCTTGGGACACCTGCTGGTTTTGTTCCGAGCGTGGTAAGGGCAGTGATCCGGGCGGGATTCCCGTCTCCCAACGTCATTCATGCCTGTCGATTCCAATGCCGACCTCCCCCCGAACGGCCGCCATCATTGTCGCAGCAGGCCGCGGCCTTCGCGCCGGCGCCGGCGGCCCCAAGCAATACCGGACCGTCGGCGGACGGACCGTGATTGCGCGGGCCATGGAGGCGTTCTGCGATCACCCCGACGTCTTCGCAGTCCAGCCGGTGCTGAACCCTGATGACGCCGAGATGTTCAATCAGGCCGTCGCCGGGTTTCGCTACCGGCCCCCGGCGAACGGCGGCGCCACGCGCCAGGCCTCCGTCCATGCCGGCCTCGAGGCGCTGGCTACTGATGCGCCGGACATTGTGCTGATTCACGATGCCGCCCGTCCGTTCGCGACGCAGGCGCTGATCAGGCGTGCGATCGACGCCGCCAACATCACCGGCGCGGCGGTGCCCGTCATTCCCGTGACCGATACCATCAAGCAGGTCGATGCGTCCGGCGCCGTCAATGCGACGCCGGACCGCGCAACGTTGCGGATCGCGCAGACGCCGCAGGCGTTCCGTTTCGACGTGATCCTCGACGCGCATCGCCGCGCCGCGCGCGAGGGCCGCGACGATTTCACCGACGACGCTGCGCTCGCGGAATGGGTAGGATTGACGGTCGCAACATTTGAAGGCGATGCTGCCAACATGAAACTGACGACACCGGAAGATTTCGTGCGCGAGGAAGCCCGCCTTGCCGCAGCGCTCGGCGACATCAGGACCGGCACCGGCTACGACGTCCATGCCTTCGGCGACGGCGATCACGTCATGCTGTGCGGCGTGAAGGTGCCGCATAATCGCGGCTTCCTCGCCCATTCCGATGGCGACGTCGGCCTGCACGCGCTGGTCGACGCCATCCTCGGCGCGCTCGCGGATGGCGACATCGGTTCGCATTTCCCTCCGAGCGATCCGCAATGGAAGGGCGCGGCCTCCGACAAATTTCTGACGTATGCCATCGAGCGCGTCGCGGCGCGCGGCGGCCGCGTCGCCAATCTCGAAGTCACGATGATCTGCGAGCGGCCCAAGATCGGCCCCCTGCGCGAGACGATGCGCGCACGCATCGCGGACATTACCGGCGTCGCGATCTCGCGCGTGGCCGTGAAAGCGACCACAAGCGAACGGCTCGGCTTCACCGGACGCGAGGAAGGAATCGCGGCGACCGCCAGCGCGACCATTCGCCTGCCCTGGACCGAAAAGAGCGGGAGCGCCTGACATGAGCGGCAGCGACATTCGCGCCATGTCGCGTTCGCTGCTCGATCTTTGCCGGATGCGCAAGCTCACCATCGCAACGGCCGAATCCTGCACCGGCGGGCTGGTCGCGGGCGCGCTGACCGAGATTCCCGGCTCCTCCGACGTGATCGATCGCGGGTTCGTCACCTATTCCAACGACGCCAAGCGCGCGATGCTCGGCGTCAAGGCCAGCACGCTCGACAGTTTCGGCGCGGTCAGCAAGGAAACCGCGACCGCCATGGCGATCGGCGCGCTGGAACGCGCCGGCACCGATCTCGCCGTCGCCATCACCGGGATCGCGGGGCCCGGCGGCGCGACGCCGGGCAAGCCCGTGGGCCTTGTTCATTTCGCCGCCGCCGCGCGGGACGGTCGCCTGACTCATCGCGAATGCCGTTTCGGCGCGATCGGCCGCAGTTCGGTGCGGCAGCGTTCGGTCATTGAGGCCCTGCGGATGCTGATGGACCTGGCGCGCGGTCCGAAGCCGCCCGCAAAAGTCCGGCGCGAGCGCGCCAGTCGCCTGCATCCACGCAAGGCGCGGACACCGTTGCGCCGGACCGGCGAGCGGCGACGCACAGCCGGACCGAGAAAACCCGCGCCGAAGACAAGCTGAAAGGACGTTGCGTTATCCGGCGGCGCGCGGCGTTCCGTAAACGGCGTCGGCGCGCTTTTCGAATGCCGACGCAAAGCGCTGGAATGCAGCATCGAACATCGCGCCCATCAGCATCGCCAGCATCCGGCTCTTGAAGTCATAGCTGATGAAAAACCCGACGTCGCAGCCTTGGTCTGCTTTCGATTCAAACGTCCAGCGGTTTTCCATGTGGCTGAACGGCCCCCGGAGATACTCGACAAGAATTTTGAGGTTCGGCCGGTCGAGCGTCACCTTGCTCGTGAAGCTCTCGCGCACCAGCTTGAACGACACGGTCATATCGGCCACCACGACTTCCTTGCCGTCGGCCGCCGGCGTGCGCTGCCGCACTTTCAGCGACTGGCACAATGGCACGAATTCCGGATAGCGCTCGACGTCCGCGACAAGATCGAACATCTGTTCCGAACTGTATCGCACGCGGCGCTTGCTGGAGAACGTCGGCATATCGGTGGGGCTTACCGCGGCTGGTTCGCGCGCGCGGCCTGCAACTTCGCAAAGTCCTCGCCCGCATGATGCGACGAGCGCGTCAGCGGACTCGCCGACACCATCAGAAAGCCCTTGGTGTAGGCGACAGTCTCGTAGCCGGAAAACTCCTCCGGTGTGACATAGCGCATCACGGCGTGATGCTTGCGGGTCGGCTGGAGGTATTGCCCGATGGTGAGAAAATCGACGTCCGCCGAGCGCAGGTCGTCCATGACCTGCAGCACCTCATGCCGTTCCTCGCCGAGCCCGACCATGATTCCGGACTTGGTGAAGATCGTCGGATCGATCTCCTTCACTCGCTGCAAAAGGCGGATGGAGTGGAAATAGCGCGCGCCGGGCCGTACCGTCAGGTAGCGCGACGGCACGGTTTCCAGATTGTGGTTGAAGACGTCGGGCTTGGCCGCCACGACTTTCTCAAGCGCGCCGTTCTTGCGCAAAAAATCCGGCGTCAGGATTTCGATCGTCGTCGCAGGGCAGCGCTCGCGGATCGCGCGAATGGTCCGGGCAAAATGCTCCGCGCCGCCATCGTCGAGGTCGTCGCGATCGACAGAGGTGACGACGACGTGCGCCAGCCCCAGCTTGCGCGTCGCCTCGGCGACATATTCGGGTTCGGACGATTCAAGCGCGCCGGGCATTCCGGTCTTGACGTTGCAGAAAGCGCAGGCGCGCGTACAGGTGTCGCCCATGATCATGAAGGTGGCGTGCTTCTTGTCCCAGCACTCACCGATGTTCGGGCAGCCGGCCTCCTCGCACACGGTGACGAGGCCGTTCTCCTTGACGATCCGGCGCGTATCCGCATAGCCGCGCGTGTTCGGCGCGCGCACGCGAATCCAGTCCGGCTTCGGCGGCGACGGCGCATCGGGCCGGTTGACCTTTTCCGGATGGCGAGGCCGGACAGGATTGGCGGAAACGGTATCGAGAACGACGACCATGAATGATCCGTTGTACAGGAAAACTTTAGGTAATCCGCCTGGCGCAGCACTGCAACCCGCTTCGCCAGATCGGTCTAATGTGTAACATATCCCACCGCGTACCGCCCGCCACCATTGACGCATGAAGACAACTCCAAGCCCGACGACATTCGACAGCCCGGCCCCGCCTGCTCTCGGCAAGCCGCTCCATCGCTCGTTTTTCGGCCGCAGCGTGCATGAGGTCGCGCCCGAACTGATCGGGGCGACGCTGCTCGTGGACGGGGTCGGCGGCATCATCGTCGAGGTGGAGGCCTACCATCACACCGAGCCGGCGGCGCATTCCCATCGGGGACCGACGCCGCGGAACATGGTGATGTTCGGTCCGCCCGGCTTCGCCTATGTCTATCGCTCCTACGGCATCCACTGGTGCGTCAACTTCGTGTGCGAAAAGAACGGCTCCGCGGCCGCCGTTCTGATCCGCGCCCTGCAACCGACCCACGGCATTCCGGCGATGCGGCGGCGGCGCGGGCTGCACGACGAGCGCCTGCTGTGTTCGGGACCGGGCAAGCTGTGCCAGGCGCTCGGCGTCTCGATCGCGCACAACGCGCTGCCGCTCGATGCGCCGCCGATCGCGGTCCATCGGCGCACAGCCGAGCTTGAAGTCGTCACCGGCGTGCGCATCGGCATCACGAAAGCCGCCGACCTGCCATGGCGACACGGATTGAAGGGCTCAAAATTCCTGAGCAAGCCGTTCAGGAACGTTGCGTCCTGAGATCGATCATCAGCGGGAACACGACCATCGGCACGACGGCGAGGCCGATCGGCACGAATGCAAAAGCGGCGTTCCCGGTGAAATCCCAGACCATCCCGCTGACGATCGAGATCAGCATCGCGATGCCGTAACCGATGGTGAACATTCCCGCGGACATACGCGGCACGTCCTCCGGCGCAACGAG
>JBIQHO010000486.1:0-1998 GCA_044508545.1 Bradyrhizobiaceae bacterium
CGGCAACATTCTGCGCGACTACCTGACCGACCTGTTTCCCATCATGGAGTTGGGCACCTCGGCCAAGATGCTGTCGATCGTCCCGCTGATGGCAGGGGGCGGCATGTACGAAACCGGCGCCGGCGGCTCAGCCCCCAAGCACGTCCAGCAACTGGTCGAGGAGAACCACCTGCGCTGGGATTCCTTGGGCGAATTTCTGGCGCTCGCCGTCTCGCTGGAAGACCTCGGCCTGAAGACCGGAAACGGCAAGGCCAAGCTGCTGGCGAAAACGCTGGACGCCGCCACCGGCAAGCTGCTCGACAACAGAAAATCGCCCTCGCCGCGCACCGGCGAACTCGATAACCGCGGCAGCCAGTTCTATCTGGCGATGTACTGGGCGCAGGAGCTTGCCGCGCAGACCGAGGACACCGAATTGCAGGCGCGGTTCAAGCCGCTGGCCCAGACGCTCGCCCGCAACGAGGAGAAGATCGTCGCCGAGCTTGCCGCCGTGCAGGGCGCTCCCGCCGACATCGGCGGTTACTACCTGCCGGACCCGGAAAAGTGCGCCGCCGTGATGCGTCCGAGCGCGACGCTGAACGCGGCGCTGGCATAGAAGCGCATGGAGCCCGGCAACTTCTTCCGCCGGGCCCGGGCCGCGGCATTTTCAGGCGCCTTCATCGGCCCGGCACGCCTGAACTTCAGGACTTGGAAATGCCGCCGTCGATCACCGGTCCCAACGCTTCATATCGCTTGCCGTTGAAGCGCACGAGTTGCAATTGCTCGACCGGATAATAGTCGGCCGGGCCGGTGTTGACCTTGATGCCCGGCAGAAGGAGATCGCACTCGAAATCCTTGAGGTTCGCGGCCTGCCTCATGATGTTTTCGCGCGAAACGTCGTCACCGCACTGCTTGAGAACCTGCACCATGACCTGGCTGACCACATAGGCAATGCCGGCGTAGATGTCATTCTTTGCGGCTTCCGGATCGTATTTGTCCAGGAACGCGCGCCATGTCTTGATCGCCGGATCGTCGTCCCAGGACGCGTCGACGGGATCCTTCATATACGCGCTTGAAACAATCCCGTTGGAGATATCGAAGCCGGCCGCCTTGAGCGTCGACCCCGCCGACGAGGCATTGTTGCCGATATAGTGGGTCGGCTGCCAGCCCAGTTCGGCAATCTTTCTGATCCCCTGCGCCGCGAATTTCGGGGTCGTCATGCTCATGAACACATTCGCGCCGGCGGCCCTGCACTTCACGATCTGGCTATCGATCGTCGGAGCCGACGTCTCATAGGACAACTCCGCAACGATCATCGACGATTTCGCACCGAGTCCGCTCTTGAAACCCTTCAACACGTCCCGGCCAAAATCGTCGTTCTGATAGACGATGCCGATCTTGGCGTCCGGCTGCGTCGACAGGACATGCTGGGCGAAAATGCGCCCTTCGATCTGATAGCAAGGCATGAAGCCCATGGTCCACGGAAAGTTCTTGTGGTCGCCAAATTCGGTTGCGCCGGAGGCGATGAAAAGGTGCGGCACCTTTTTCTGGTTCATGTATTTCATGATCGCCGCATTCGTCGGCGCGCCGAGCGGGCTGAACATCACATCGATCTCGTCACTTTCGACCAGCTTGCGCGCCTGCTCGACCGTTTTGGGCGGGCTGTAGGCGTCGTCGTAGGTGATGTATCTGATCTTGCGGCCGTTCACGCCGCCCTGCTCGTTGATCATCTTGAAATAAGCGCCCGGCGTCCGGCCGATGGCCGAGTAAACCGCCGCGGGCCCCGAATAGGCGTCGATATTACCGATAACGATTTCCTTCTTCGCCTGTGCGAGGGCCGGGCTGCGAAGTCCGGCCAAGGCCGTAACCGCCACCGCGCTCGCCAGAAAGTCGCGACGCGAGCGTCCGGAATGATGCTTGCTCATCGTATTTTCTCTCCGTGCCAGAGGCGCAGCGTCAAACCTGCAATGCCGCGCAGCGATCGAGCCAGTCGTGCTAACCTTGCGAAAGCGACAATAGCGG
>JBIQHO010000487.1:0-1992 GCA_044508545.1 Bradyrhizobiaceae bacterium
CCCAAATCTTGGCCTTCTGCGGACTCCGATTGCTGGCCCGAAGCTTGGCCCGATTGCTGGCCTGACGGCGCGTCCTTCCCTGAGAGGGGTGGCTGATATTCGTCGTATTTGCAGATAGTTATGATCGTTTGATGCTGGCCCTTATGCATACATGAAGAGTAGCCCGATTGCTGGCCCGCCGTGTCCTCTGATTGCCGGCCTGAATCTTGGCCCGATTGCTGGCCCGTTTTTCGCGTGATCCGGCCGTCCTTTTCGAGGCGGTCAAGGAATGTGCGAACCATTTTCTCCGACGACCAGCCCCATGCCTTCTGCATGAACGCACGGGAATGCGACAACTGTCCCCGCTCAAGCGTAATCCAGGTCTCGCCCCTGCCGGCACTGACGCGCTTCGTGCGCTGCTTGAAGGCCGCCTCCGAAATGAGCCACTGCCAAGCCTCGCGGCGAGAGAAAGGTTCTCCGCCGAAAAACTCATCGTCAGGATCGAACAGCTTGCGGCTGATGGTAAACGCGCCACGACAGTCGGTCATGACCACCTCGCCGCGTTGCGAACCGCATTGCATTCGATGTCGAAAAAGAGATCGACGGTGCCGACTGGGCCGTTGCGGTTCTTGGAAATGCTGACTTCCAGCATGTTCTGGACCTCAGCGAGCCTCGTCTGCCGCTGTGCCTCATGGTCCGGATTGTCCAGCCGATCGCGCAGATAGTAGGCTTCTCGGTAGAGAAACATGACAACGTCGGCATCCTGCTCGATCGCACCGGATTCCCGCAGATCGGCCAGAATTGGGCGCTTGTTGTCCCGGCTTTCCACCTGACGGGAAAGCTGAGCTAGCGCGAGAACCGGAACCCCAAGCTCCTTTGCGAGAGCCTTCAGGCCTCCGGAGATTTCCGTGATCTCATTCACACGCTGTCCCGAATAGCGCTTGGACGCCGCGACCAGATGCATGTGATCGACGATCACCAGCCCTAGCGCTTGTCCCTGCCGTTCGAGAGATCGGTGATGCTTACGCGCGCGGGTCGCTATCTGGGAGATCGATAGCGCGCCCTGGCTGTCGATCCTCAGCGGAAGACGACGATAGCTGCGCGACGCCTCTATAAGTTGTTCGGCCTGCTTCTCGCTGACCTCGCCGCGGGGAATCTTTGTGTATTCGATCCGCTCGCCACGGTCATAGACCAGATCGGACAGAATGCGATCCGCCAATCGCGTCTCGTTCATCTCCAGCGAAAAGTAGAAAGTCGGCACGCCGTTCTGAGCTGCAGAACGTGCGATCGACACTCCGAGGGCGGTTTTTCCCATTGATGGACGCGCCGCCAGAATGACGAGATCGTGGGCCTGCAACCCTCCGATCATCCTGTCCAGATCGCGCAACCCCGTGGATAGGCCGGGCAGAACGCCCTTATTCTGATAACCCTTGTTCATAAGATCGATTGATCGATCGAATGCTTCGGCCAGAGTTGTCTGGGTCAATGCGCCCGCCGCCCTTACCGCGATTTCGTCGAGGTTCTCGATAGCGGCAACGGCGGCTTCCACCGGATCATGATCCAATCCGGCAGCAGCCAGCATCGCATTCGCCGTTTCGATGATCTGCCGGCGCCGGCTGTGATCGCGGATGATACGGGCATAGTCGGGCGCATTGAGGATAGTGACCGCACCGGCCGAAAGCGCGGCGACATACTGGGCAGTTGTCATCCCGCCCGGTAGCTGCATCGCCGCCTGCTCGCCAAGAAGGGATGACGCGAGAAAGACGTCGATGCGCTGGCCGGCGTCGTTGGCCTGCTTGAGCCTTTCAAACAGGAATTGATGAATCGGCTCGAAAAAGTCTGCGGCGACAATCTGCTGGCGGCGATCGAGAGCAGCAAACACGTCCTGCTGCACGATGATGGCCCCGAGCAGTGCCTGCTCCGCCTCAATGGAATGCGGTGGAACGGCATCAATGGTCATGCCTTGCTCGATCATCGCGCCGACGTCTTCTGGTCGGTGAACTCGGCCAGCCA
>JBIQHO010000057.1:0-14475 GCA_044508545.1 Bradyrhizobiaceae bacterium
CGGCCGCCGCCATGATCGGCGTGAAGCCGCTGTTTGCCGACAGGAACGTTGCCGAAGGTGATAAGGCGGCATTCGATGTCGCGTTCGTCGCGCCGGACGGCACCTCGCCCGCGCGCGGGGGCCTGCGCTATGAACTGCTCAAGCTCGAAAGCAGATATCAGTGGTATCGTCAGGATTCGGCGTGGGAATACGAGCCGGTGAAGTCGACCAGGCGCGTGGCGGACGGCGACCTCTCGATTGCCGCGAACAAGCCCGCGCGGATCGAATTTTCCCCCCAGCCCGGACGCTACCGGCTCGATGTGAAATCGTCCGATCCGAACGGTCCGCTGACGTCGGTTCAGTTCGATGTCGGCTGGTATTCCGATGGCAGCGCCGACACGCCCGATTTGTTGGAAACCTCGGTCGACAAACCGGACTACCGGTCCGGCGACACCATGACCGTGTCGGTCAATGCGCGGACCGCCGGTAAACTCACGATCAACGTTCTTGGCGATCGGCTGCTGACCACCCAGACCACGGACGTCAAGGAAGGCACCTCGCGGGTCAAAATCCCGATCGGCAAGGATTGGGGCACCGGCGCCTATGTGGTTGCGACGCTACGCCGGCCGCTCGACGTTGAAGCCCGGCGGATGCCGGGCCGCGCGATCGGCATCAAATGGTTCGGCATCGACAAGGCGGCGCGTACGCTGTCGGTCAGCCTGTCGCCGCCGGCACTGGTGCGGCCGTCGACGACGCTGAAGCTGCCTGTGAAGGTCGGCGGTCTAAGCCCCGGCGAGGACGCCAAGATCGTGGTCGCCGCCGTCGATGTCGGCATTCTCAATCTCACCAACTACAAGCCGCCCGCACCGGACGACTATTATCTTGGCCAGCGCCGCATGACCGCGGAAATTCGCGATCTCTACGGGCAACTGATCGATGGCATGCAGGGGACGCGCGGCCAGCTCAGGACCGGTGGCGATTCGGCGGGAGCCGAGTTGCAGGGCAGCCCGCCGACGCAGAAGCCGCTCGCGCTTTATTCCGGCATCGTCACCGTGGCGGCCGACGGCACCGCCGAGATCAGCTTCGATATTCCGGAATTCGCCGGCACCGCGCGCGTGATGGCGGTGGCCTGGAGCGCGACCCAACTGGGGCGAGCGACAATCGACGTCACCGTGCGCGATCCGGTCGTGCTGACGGCGACCTTGCCGCGCTTCCTGCTCACCGGCGACCAGGGGACCATGAGCTTCGACCTCGACAATGTCGAGGGTGCCCCGGGCGACTACACCGTGAGCGTAAAAACCTCGGGACCTGTCAAAGTGGCGGGCAATCCCGTGACCACCATCAGGCTCGCGGCGAGGCAGCGCGGCTCGATGGCGCTGGCGCTCGACGCCGGCGGGGCGGCCGGCACCGCGCAATTCGACGTCGACATCGAGGGACCGAACGGCCTGACGCTGGCGCGGCACTACGATCTCGACGTCAAGCCCGCGACGCAGGTCCTGGCGCGCCGCTCGGTCCGCACGCTGGCGAAAGGCGAGAGCCTGACTCTGACCTCGGACATGTTCTCCGATCTCGTGGCGGGTACGGGCGGGGTGTCGATGTCCGTCGGCCTGTCGTCGGCGCTGGACGCGGCGACCGTCCTCAAGGCCCTCGACCGTTATCCCTTTGGCTGTTCGGAGCAGATCGCCAGCCGCGCGATGCCGCTGCTGTATGTCAACGATCTTGCCGCCGGCGCGCACCTTGCGATGGACACGAGCGTCGACGATCGCATCAAGGGTTCGATCGACCGCCTGCTGGCGCGGCAAGGCTCGAACGGCTCGTTCGGCTTGTGGTCATCAGGCGGCGACGATCCGTGGCTCGACGCCTATGTCACCGACTTCCTGACCCGCGCCCGCGAAAAGGGATTTGCGGTTCCCGATGTCCTGTTCAGGAGCGCGCTCGACCGCGTGCGCAATTCTGTGGTGAATGCAGCGGAGCCGGAGAAGGATGGCGGTCGCGATCTGGCTTACGGACTTTACGTTCTCGCCAGGAACGGGACCGCGCCGATCGGAGACCTCCGCTACTTGGCCGATACCAGGCTGAATAATCTGGCGACGCCGATCGCCAAGGCGCAGTTGGCTGCGGCGCTCGCACTTGTGGGCGACCGGGCGCGGGCGGAACGCGTCTACGCGGCGGCGGCCCAAAGTCTCGCGCCGAAACCCGCCATCGAGTTCGGCCGCACGGATTACGGCTCGGCGCTGCGCGATGCTGCGGCGCTGGTGTCGCTCGCGGGCGAGGGCAACGCGCCGCGTGCCACGGTGATCCAGGCGGTGCAGCGGGTCGAGGTGGCGCGCGGACTGACGCCCTCAACCTCGACGCAGGAGAATGCGTGGCTGGTTCTGGCGGCGCGGGCGCTTGCGAAGGAAACCATGTCGCTCGACGTCGCCGGCGCTCCGGTCAAGACCGCGCTCTATCGCAGCTACAAGGCGGATGAGATGACCGGCAAGCCGATCAGGATCACCAATACCGGCGATGCCCCGGTACAGGCGGTGATTTCCGTGGCCGGCGCGCCGGCGACTCCGGAACCGGCGACATCGAACGGCTTTGCGATCGAGCGCAACTATTTCACTCTCGACGGAACGCCCGCGGATCCGGCTCAGGCCAGACAGAATGACCGGTTCGCCGTGGTTCTCAAGATCACGGAGGCCAAGCCCGCCTACGGTCACATCATGGTGGCCGACTATCTTCCGGCAGGTTTCGAAATCGACAATCCCAACCTGGTCTCGTCCGGCGACACCGGCACGCTCGACTGGATCGAGGATGGCCAGCAGCCGGTCAACACCGAATTCCGCGATGATCGGTTCACCGCGGCCTTCGATCGCGCCGGTAACGACAAGGCGGTGTTCACCGTCGCCTATGTCGTGCGGGCGGTATCGCCCGGCAAGTACGTTCTGCCGCAGGCCTATGTCGAGGATATGTACAATCCCTCGCGCTACGGCCGCACCGGCACGGGCCGCGTCGAGGTTCATCCCGCGAAATGAGTGTATCCGGCACCACGGCGACGACGACGCAGCGGCGCGGCTTTCGACGCGCGAAGCTGGCGGCTTTGGTGATCGCTGTCGTGGTGGTTGTGACTGGGGCCGTGGCGGCGGGCTGGGTCGCCTCGTTGGGGCCTCTGCCGCTGGCGGAGGCGCGCGAGGTCTCGACCACGGTGCTCGATCGCAACGGCAAATTGCTGCGCGCCTTCGCCATGGCCGACGGACGGTGGCGGTTGCCGGTCGATGCCAGGACCGACGTCGATCCCGGATATCTCAACCTGCTGCTGGGTTATGAGGACCAGCGCTTCTATTCGCACGCAGGCGTCGATCCGTTCGCGCTCGGGCGAGCCGCGCTGCAACTCCTGACCCGCGGCCACATCGTCTCGGGCGGATCGACCATCACCATGCAGCTTGCCCGGCTGATCGAACCGCGCCGCCGACGTTCGATCCACGCCAAGCTGCGTCAGATCGTGCGCGCATTCGAGCTTGAGCACGAACTCTCCAAGGATGAAATCCTCAACCTGTATCTGACGCTTGCCCCGTTCGGCGGCAATCTCGAAGGCATCCGCGCGGCCTCCATCGCCTATTTCGGGAAGGAGCCGAAGCGGTTGTCGCTTGCGGAGTCGGCGCTGCTTGTGGCCTTGCCGCAATCGCCGGAAAGGCGTCGTCTCGACCGGCACCCGACGGCCGCGCGCGCAGCCCGCGACCGCGTGCTCGAACGCATGGTCGAGGAATCGCGCATCTCGGCGGAAGATGCCGCGCAGGCCAAGACGGTGCCGGTCAGGCGCATGCGAAACCCGTTTCCGATGCTGGCGCCGCATTCGACCGATCGGGCGCTGGCGACGGTCAGGGGTTCCAATGTCATCCGCCTCACGCTCGAATCCGGGTTGCAGCGAGCGCTCGAAGCGCTGGCGCGGGATCGCGCGGCCGCGCTCGGGCCCGACATTTCCATCGGGATCATCGCAGTCGACAACGCCACCGGCGACGTGCTGGCTCATGTTGGCTCCGCCGACTATTTCGACGAACGCCGCGCCGGGCAGGTGGACATGACGCAGGCCGTGCGCTCGCCGGGATCGACGCTGAAGCCGTTTATCTATGGGTTGGCGTTCGAAGACGGATTCGTTCACCCGGACAGCCTGATCGACGATCGCCCGGTCCGGTTCGGCAGCTACGCGCCGGAAAACTTCGACATGACGTTTCAGGGCACGGTCGCGGTGCGCCGCGCCCTGCAATTGTCGCTCAACGTTCCGGCGATCGAATTGCTCGACCGCGTCGGCGCCAGCCGGTTGTCGTCGCGGCTGAAACAGGCGGGCACGGGCCTGGTGCTGCCGAAGGACGAGGTTCCGGGACTGGCGATGGGACTTGGCGGCGTCGGGGTGACGCTGCATGACCTGGTGCAGGCCTATTCCGGCATTCCGAGGCTGGGCAGCGTGTTGCCCTTGCGTGAGATCGTGCGCGACGATGGCGGCGATCGTGAGCCTTTGCGGCTGATGGATGCGGTCGCGGCATGGCAGGTCGGCAACGTCCTGTTGGGGACGCCGCCGCCGGAAAACGCGGTCCGGAACCGGATCGCCTTCAAGACCGGCACCAGCTACGGCTATCGCGATGCGTGGTCCGTCGGCTTTGACGGCCGCATGACGGTCGGCGTCTGGGTCGGCCGTCCGGACGGCGCGCCTGTCCCCGGCCTGATCGGGCGCGTCGCGGCTGCGCCGGTCTTGTTCGACGCTTTCGCTCGTACCGGCAAGCTGCTGGCGCCCTTGCCGAAAGCTCCACGCGGAACCCTGATCGCCGCCAATGCAAAGCTGCCTCTGCCGTTGCGGCGGTTTCGCCCCGCGGGTGAACTGATCCGGACCGGCAACGAGCACAGGCTCCGCATCCAGTTTCCGCTGAACGGTTCGCGGATTGATGCCGGAGGCGGGGACGGCACGAAGCTGTCCGCGCTGCCGGTGAAGGTCGCCGGCGGCGTCTTTCCGATGACCATGCTGGTCAACGGAAAAGCAGTCGGCGGGATCGAAGGCCGCCGCCAGCGGATGGTCGAACCGCCCGGGCCCGGCTTTGTCCGGCTGACCGTCATGGATGCTGTTGGCGCGGCGGACACAGTTACGATCAGAATTCAATAGTGACGGGCTAAGCGGTTGTCCCTGCGTTGGGTTCAGCGTATGCGGAGCCCATGGCCGAGACCCTTTCCCGTCCCCGATTTGGACAAGCGCGCGAACCGAAAACCCCCGTGAATCCGGGGCGTGGACTGGCATTTGTGGTTGATTTTGTGGCCGCCAATCATATCAGGTCGGCGCTCTTTCTGACCATCGTCGGCCTGCTGTTCTTTCTCCCCGGCTTCTTCAACATCCCGCCGATCGACCGCGATGAGGCTCGTTTCGCGCAGGCGACCAAACAGATGGTCGAAACCGGGGATTTCGTCGACATCCGCTTCCAGGACGAGGTGCGCTACAAGAAGCCGGTCGGCATTTACTGGCTGCAGGCGGCCGCCGTCGAAACAGCATCGTCACTCGGACTGCCGCGCGCGCAGATCCGTATCTGGTTGTATCGCGTTCCATCCCTGATCGGGGCGATCGGCGCGGTGCTTCTGACCTACTGGACGGCGCTTGCCTTCGTGTCGCGGCGCGGCGCCGTTCTGGCTGCGCTCATGATGTGCAGTTCGGTATTGCTCGGAGTGGAAGCGCGGCTCGCCAAGACCGACGCCATGCTGCTGCTGACCGTGATCGCCGCGATGGGGGCGCTCGCGCGGGTTTACCTGTCGTGGCAGAGGAGCGAAAATCTCGAGCGTCAATCCTGGATACCTCCGGCGATCTTCTGGACGGCGCTCGCCGGCGGGATCTTGCTCAAGGGGCCGCTGATTCTGATGTTCGTGGGACTGGCGATCGGAACCGTCGCCGTCCTCGATCGCTCGGCCTCATGGCTAAAGCGTCTGCAGCCCGTCTGGGGGCTGATGTGGATGCTGGTCCTCGTCATGCCGTGGTTCGTCGCGATTTTCCTGCGCGCCGGAGACACGTTTTTCGCCGACTCCATCGGCGGCGACATGCTGAGCAAGCTCGCGGCGCAGGAATCGCACGGAGCGCCGCCCGGAACCTACTTCCTGCTGTTCTGGATTACCTTCTGGCCCGGCGCGCCCCTGGCGGGCCTGGCGGCGCCCGCGGTCTGGCGCGAGCGACGGCAGCCGGAGGTGCGATTTCTGCTGGCGTGGCTGATTCCATCATGGATCGTGTTCGAACTGGTCCTGACCAAACTGCCGCACTACGTGCTGCCGCTTTATCCGCCAATCGCGATCCTGTCGGTCTGGGCGCTGGAGCGCCGCCTGCTGTCCATATCCTGGCTCAGGAAGGGCACGGCGTGGTGGTTCGCCATCCCGGCGATCACCCTGGTGCTCGCGATCATCGCAACGATTACCCTGACGCGCCAGCCGGTGTTTCTGGCATGGCCCTTTGCGGCCGCGGCCCTGATCTCCGGATTGTTCGCATGGTGGCTCTATGATGACGGCAATGCGGAACGCTCCTTGCTGAATGCGGTCATGGCGGCGCTTTTTCTGAGCGTCTCCGTTTACGGGATCATTGTCGCGGCTTTGACGCCGCTGTTTCCGAGCCCCGAAGTCGCACGCGCGCTGCGGAATGTGGTATGCGTGGGGCCGAAGGTCGCCGCGGCGGGTTACCATGAGCCAAGCCTGGTCTTCATGACCGGAACTTCGACGTTATTGACCGACGGCGCCGGCGCAGCCGATTTCCTTGGTCACGGAAGCTGCCGGTTCGCGCTCGTCGAATCCCGTTCCGAACGCGCCTTCGCGCAGCGCGCCGAAGCGATCGGATTGCGCTACAACGTCGCGACGCGCATCGACGGCTATAATTTCTCGCAGGGCAAAACGATTTCGATCGCCATCTTCCGCTCGGAGGGAACACGTTAGAGCATGATCTCGAAAAGTGGAAACCGGTTTCCGGAAAAGATCATGCTCAAACAAAAAATAAACGACGAGTCTGATTCAACGCAGTTGAAACAGACACTAAGATATTTCGCGAAAGGCTCAAAAGGGTTGCTCACAGCGCTTACGCGCCATAAGAAGTGGACGCGGCCAGACCACTTTGGCCCGGGGATCTGACCGGCGGACCAATCGGAACAATGAACGACGACATGCCTAACAGCACGACTGTGCCGGCGGTTTCCATTGTTGTGCCCGTGCGCAACGAGGCGGACAATGTCGCGCCTCTCGTCGAGGAGATCTCCGCAGCGCTCGACGGACGATGGACTTACGAAGTCGTCTACGTCAATGACGGCTCGACCGACGCGACCGGCGAGCGGCTGGCGGCGATCATGGCCCGGCGCGGCAACGTGCGTCAGATCCGCCATGAAAAGTCATCAGGACAATCGGCGGCGATCCGGACCGGGGTGCGCGCGGCGCGCGGCCTGATCGTTGCGACGCTCGACGGCGACGGCCAGAACAATCCGGCGTTTTTGCCCGACCTGATAGCCGCGATCGAAAACGGCGGCGCGCGCATCGGTCTTGCTGCCGGCCAGCGCGTTGGGCGCAAGGATACCGGATTCAAGAAATTTCAGTCGCGGATCGCCAATGGAGTGCGAAGCCGGGTTCTGAGCGACGGCACGCGCGACACCGGTTGCGGATTGAAGGCCTTTCGGCGGGAGGTGTTCCTGTCGCTGCCTTACTTCGATGGCCTGCACCGGTTTCTGCCGGCGCTGGTGCGGCGTGAAGGCTATGATATCGCCTACGTCGACGTGACCGATCGGCCACGACGTTCGGGCGTATCGAACTATGGCTTCTTCGATCGACTGTGGATCGGAATCATGGACCTCGCCGGCGTGTGGTGGCTGATCCGGCGGAAAAAATCCACGCCTGTTGCAACCGAGATCATGGGTCATGACTGATACGGTCGGTATGCTGTCCAGCTATCTCTACGATGTGTTCGTCACCAGGTTCGACGGTTGGGTCGTGCTCGGATTCGTCGCGCAGGCGCTCTTCACGATGCGTTTCGTCGTGCAGTGGATCGCCTCGGAACGCGCACGAAAAAGCGTAATCCCGGTTGCGTTCTGGTTTTTCTCGATCGGAGGTGGGACGCTTCTTCTGGCTTACGCGCTGTACCGGCGCGATCCGGTGTTCATTGCCGGCCAGGCTCTCGGACTTGTGGTATATTTCCGTAACGTCTACTTCATTATCCTCAACGGACGCCAGTCATCGACCTGAGCCGTATCCGTTATAGCGTTGTCGAGCGAAGTGAAATTCGGTTCGCGTGAAGAAAACGCGTCAAAACAGACTCTAGCGCGGGGACATATCCGCCGGCGTGGAAATCCCCAACAGATCGGTTTCATTCTGCCGTAACGCGGGAAGCTGGCCTGCCGCATCGAGGACCGGATAAGCAACCGAGCAAATGTGCGAGTGGATCCGCCGCAGATCGCGCAGCACGTCGAGGTGCAGCGACGTCGTTTCGACCGTTTCGAGGCGTCCCTCGCGCAGTCGATCGAAATGCCGCTCGGTCGCCGCGAGTTCGAAGTTGCGCAGCGCGACTTTCTCTGCGATCAGCCCGCGAGCTTCATCAACGTTGCCGGACATGAAGATACCGAAGGCGATACGAAGCGAATCCATGACCCGCTTGTGAAACGCCAAAAGTTCGTCGGCGCCTTCGGGTGAGAACTGAAAGCGGCGCCTGATTTTCTTGGTGGCGAGTTCGCTCAGGTTCTTGTCGACGATGTCGCCGATATGTTCGAGGTTGATGGCGAATGCGATGATCTCCATCGCGCGATGCCCCTCTCGTTCATCGAGGCTGCCACGGGTCAGCTTGGTGAGGTACAGCTTGATCGCTTCATCGAGACCGTCGACGCTGTCATCCATCCGCGAGACCTGATCGACCAGCGACTTGTCGTTGGTCATCATCGCGTCCATCACCTTGCGCAGCATGGCTTCCACCACGTCGCCCATGCGGAGCGTTTCGCGCGCGGCGTCGGCGAGCGCGAGCGAAGGCGTTTCCAGCGCGCTCTCGTCGAGATAGCGAGGCCGCGACGGATCGGTCTCCGTCGCCTTGTCGGGAAGAAGCCGCACGAGCATGCGCGCCACGCCGTCGAGCAGGCCAATAAAAAGGATCGCGGTCATGACATTGAACGCAATGTGAAACGCCGCGGTCGCCTTGGCGAGGTTCGGCTGCCACGCCAGCATGACATCCACGATCGGGTGCAGGAATGGCGCGACCAAAAGCACCCCGACGAGCCGGTTGAGCATGTTGCCGAGCGGCAGCCGATAGCTCGCGGGATTGTCGCGCCGGACACCTTCGAAGACCGGATTGAGGGCGCTGCCAATATTTGCGCCGAGCACAAGCGCGAAGGCGGCATATGGCGAAACGAAGTGGGAATAGGCGAGCGACATCACCAGAAGCACGCTGGCGACGCTGGAATGGACGGCCCACGTTACGACGGCGCCGATGATGATGCACAGGACCGGATCGCCGGTGATGGCGTTCAGGAAAACCCGCGTGCCCGGCGCGTTTTCAGCGGGCGCAAGCGTCGTCAGCAGGATATGGAGCGCCAGCAGCATCAGGCCAAGACCGATGAAGACGCGGCCGACGTCCTTGACGCGGGAGCGGGCGCCGCTGCGGAAGGCTACAAGCCCGATCAGGAAGAAGATCGGCGCGGCCGCGGAGATATCGAACGACAGCACCTGAACGATCAGCGTGGTTCCAACATTCGCGCCGAGCATGATCGCGAGCGCCGGAACAAGATTTACGAGACCTTCCGCCGCGAACGAACTGGTGATCAGACCCGTGGCGGTGCTGCTCTGGAGCAGGGCGGTGAGACCAAGGCCGGCGCCGAAAGCGGCAAAACGATTGCGCAGCGCCTTGCCTAGAAACCAGCGCAGGTCCGGACCGAAGGCACGCAGGATTCCGCTCCGGACCATATGCAGGCCCCAGAGCAAAAGCGCGATGCCGCCCATCAGATCGAGAAGAACGAGGCTTCCCATGGGTTCCCTGTCAACGAATGTCGGTCGAAGGGTCAGGCTATCGGCATTTGGCGGTGGATCAAATTCTTTTATTCCGCCATGCCGAAACAAATTTGACAGGCGATTGGTTTGGGCCGGAGGCTACGCTCACTGCCGTGCGTTGAAAGCCTCAAATCCTCGTTCGAGATCGGCCTTGAGATCGACGACGTCTTCAAGCCCGACATGTAACCGCAGGGTCGGCCCTCCCGGCGCCCAACGCGTCGCGGTGCGGTACGCGGCGCAATCGAAGGGAATGATGAGGCTCTCGTAGCCACCCCAGGAATAGCCCATGCCAAACAGCTTCACCGTATCGAGCAGCGCATCGACGGCCTGTTGTGGCGCGGGCTTCAGGACGATGCTGAACAGGCCGGGCGCGCCGCTGAAGTCGCGCTTCCAGATCGCGTGGCCGGGATCCCCGGGCAAGGCGGGATGCAGGATTCTCGCGACTTCGGGCCGTTTCGCGAGCCACTGTGCGACGTCGATCGCGGCCTGTTGGTGATGCCGCAATCTGACGGCAAGGGTGCGCAATCCCCGCAACGCCAGAAACACATCGTCGGGGCCGGCGCAGACGCCAAGCAGCCGGATGCCTTCGGCGATCGCGGGCCAGGCTTTGGCGTTGGCGGATATGGTTCCGAACATGATGTCGGAATGCCCGCCGATGTATTTGGTCGCCGCCTGGATGCTGATGTCGACACCCTGTTCGAGCGCACGACGGAACAGCGGTGTCGCCCATGTATTGTCGTCGACCACGAAAGCTCCGCGCGCATGTGCGACGGCAGCGATCGCCGGAACGTCCGGCATTTCCAGGGACTGGGAGCCGGGAGCCTCGACCATGACGGCGCGGGTGTTGGGCCGAAACAGCGACGCAATATCCGAGCCGATCAGCGGGTCGAAATAACTGGTCTCGACTCCATAGCGCGCCAGGATCCCGTCGCAGAAATTCCGCGTGGGACGATAGACGTTATCGCAGACGAGAATGTGATCGCCCGCCTTCAGGATCGACAGCAGCGCAGTGGTGATCGCGGACACGCCCGATGGAACGAGGCCGACGCCTGCACACTGCGGGCCTTCCAGCGCCGCCAAAGCATCCTGCAAGGCGCGCGTGGTCGGAGTGCCGTGCCGTCCGTAATGGAATTCTCCGCGATGGGCATGCATATCATCCGCGGTCGGATAGAGCACGGTCGAGCCGCGAACGACCGGAGGATTGACGAACCCTTTCTGGGCCTCGGTGTCGCGACCCGAAACGACCAGTCTGGTTTCCGCTCGAAGCGAATCCGTGGATTCGTCGCCCTTTGAGAAAGTCATCTGCCTGCCGCTGCAAAGGAGGCGTTTTGCCGCTGCCGCGACTGCCTCGAAACTTGTTGAATCGTGTTTTCCGGAGTGATTGCGTTAGTAACAGGAAGGGGAAGACCCTCGTCAACCCCTTGACCCTGCGCGTCAGCGGAGTGAATTTGACATTCGACCCGCCCGGTGTTTCGAACCCCGCTGCTGACCGGATGTTGAGAGGCCTGCCGCGTTTTCGACCCGTTCCCGCTCTCGGCTGATCGACCGGGCGCCTGAACAGCGACAATTAACAATCCATTGACGTTCTTGAAAGGCATTGCCATGAAATGCGTACTTGCCGTCATTTTCGCTTTCGCCGCCGGCCTTTCGTTGCAGCCGGCATCCGCGCAGGAGTCCGCGAAACCGCAAACTACGCTCGAGGCAGTCAAGGCGCGAGGCATGCTGTCCTGCGGCGTCAGCCAGGGATTGCCCGGATTCTCGGCGCCCGACGACAAAGGCAACTGGACAGGGTTGGACGTGGACGTTTGCCGCGCCATCGCGGCCGCCATATTCAACGACCCCAGCAAGGTCAAGTTTGTCCCGCTATCCGCCAAGGACCGGTTTATCGCCCTGCAATCCGGCGAGATAGATGTGCTGTCGCGCAATACGACCTGGACGCTCTCGCGCGACACATCGCTCGGCGGAAATTTCACCGGCGTGACCTATTACGACGGACAGGGATTTCTGGTCAGGAAATCCCTCAAGGTCAATTCGGCGCTGGAATTGAACAGTGCGTCTGTCTGTGTCCAGACCGGCACCACGAATGAACAGAATCTTGCCGACTACTTCAAAAGCAACAAGATGAAGTACGAGGTCATCGCTTTCAGCACCGCCGATGAAACCATCAAGGCTTATGAATCAGGCCGGTGCGATGTGTTTACATCGGATATCTCGCAGCTCTATGCCGAGCGGCTGAAACTTTCCACCCCCGCCGATCATGCGGTCCTGCCGGAGGTGATATCGAAGGAGCCGCTCGGGCCGATGGTGCGTCACGGCGACGATCAGTGGTTCGATCTGGTCAAATGGACGCTGTTTGCAATGATCAACGCCGAGGAACTCGGTGTCACGCAGAAGAACGTCGGCGAGATGGCGAAATCCGACCGGCCCGAACTGAAGCGCGTCTTCGGGACCGATGGCAATTTCGGCGAACAGCTCGGCCTCACCAAGGACTGGGTGACGCGCATCGTCAAGGCTGTCGGCAATTACGGCGAGTCGTTCGACCGCAACGTCGGCGCCGGCTCGCCGCTTGGCATCGCGCGGGGGCTCAACAAGCTCTGGAACCAGGGTGGCATTCAGTACGCGCCGCCGTTCCGCTAGCGTCTACGCTTGAAACGATGGTCGCCGAGCCTCGAAAACCGCCGCTGCGGATCTTCCTGAAACTGCGACGCGCGCTCGGCGGGAAGGCCGGCTGGGGCGGGCTTGCGCTGCAGGTGCTGTTCGTCGTCGTCCTGGCCTGGATCGGCTACGAGGTCATCGACAATGTGAGGGGAAACCTCGCGGCGCAGCACGTCGCGTCCGGCTTTGGCTTCATGTCGCAAACCGCCGGCTTCGGCGTCAGCCAGACCCTAATTCCGTATTCCGAGACCGACAGTTACACCCGCGTATTTCTGGTCGGCCTTCTCAATACGCTGCTGGTGTCCGTGGTCGGCATCGTCTTCGCGACGATCATCGGCTTCGTCGTGGCGCTCGGCCGACTGTCGCCGAACTGGCTGATATCGCGCATGTCCGGCGGCTATGTGGAACTGGTTCGGAACCTGCCGCTGCTGTTTCAGATTCTGTTCTGGTATCTTGCGGTGCTAAGGGCGCTGCCGGGTCCGAGGGAAAGCATTTCAATCTTCGATGCATTCTTTCTCAACAATCGCGGCCTCGTCATTCCCAAACCGATCGGGCATGAGGGACTCGTCGCCTTTACCGTGTCGATCGCGGCCGCCGTCATCGGCTGTCTGTGGCTGCGCAGTAATTCGCGCCGCGCGCTTTTTCAAATCGGACGAGTCATTGTGGTCTGGCCCTATGTTCTTGCATTCTTGATCGGCGTTCCGCTGGTCACGATGCTCGTCTTCGGCATTCCCGTCACATTCGAAATGCCTGCTCTCAAGGGATTCAATTTTTCCGGTGGCGCGCGCGTGACACCGGAATTCGTCGCGCTCGCGGTCGCGCTTTCGACATATACCGCGGCCTTCATCGCGGAGGTCGTGCGCGCCGGAATTCTCTCGGTCCATAAGGGGCAGATGGAGGCGGGAGCTTCGCTCGGACTCTCGCGCGGATCGACGCTGCGACTGATCGTGGTGCCGCAAGCCATGCGCGTCATTCTGCCGCCGCTGACCAACCAATACCTCAACCTCACCAAGAATTCGTCGCTGGCCGTCGGCATCGGATATCCGGACCTGTTCTCGGTGTTCGCCGGAACGACGCTCAGCCAGACCGGACAGGCCATCGAAATCATCGCGATCACGATGGGCGTTTATCTGCTGATCTCGCTGGTGACCAGCGCGATCATGAGCTTCTACGGTTGGCGTGTCGCGAGGAGCATGGGCGGATGACCGATCATCCCGCACAGTCGTTCGTTCGCACCGATCTGGTTCTGGAGCGGCCGGCTCCGATCAAAACGACAGGCTTTTTCGCCTTCCTGCGGACCCGTCTTCTCAATTCTCCGGGCAACGTGCTGCTGACGATCGTCGGTATCGTGCTGATATGGTTCATCATCGTCCCGACGGTCAGGTTCCTTTTTGTGGACGCGGTCTGGGAAGGCACGGATCGAACATCGTGTCTGGCTGCGGATGCGGGACAGTCGGTCGGCGCGTGCTGGCCTTTCGTCCAGGCGAAGATCACGCAATTCATTTATGGCTTCTATCCCGAGCCTGAGCGGTGGCGGGTGAATCTGACGTTCCTGCTGGCCGCCGTTTTGCTGCTCCCGCTTCTGGTGCCGCGGTTGCCCGCAAAAAGTCTCAACGCCGGCTTGTTCTTTGTTGCGTTTCCCGTCGTGGCTTTTTTTCTGCTGCACGGCGGAGGCGTAAGCGGGTTCGGCGTGAAGTGGACCGTCGGTTTTCTGTCGAGCTTCGCCGACGGCAACGGCGACGGCGCGCGCATCTACGTCGCCGAGGACCTCGCTCCGGCCGTCATGCTGGCGCTGCGTCCGGCGCTCGGCTTCGCGATCGACCAGGGCGGTGCGACCTC
>JBIQHO010000058.1:0-14343 GCA_044508545.1 Bradyrhizobiaceae bacterium
CATCTCATAGCCAACATCGACCGCGTAGGCAAAGCCTTCGGCGTCGGTTCCCCCATGACTCTTGACCACGATTCCGTTAAGTCCGAGGAAGACGCCGCCATTGGACTTGCGGGGGTCCATCTTGCCTCGCAGCGCCTTGAAGGCGCCACGCGCAAACAGATAGCCGATCCGCGACAACAGGCTGCGCGACATTTCGCTGCGCAGATATTCGGCGAGTTGCCGCGCGGTGCCCTCGGCCGCCTTCAAGGCGATATTGCCGCTGAAGCCCTCGGTGACGATGACGTCGGCCGCCCCCTTGCCGATGCCGTCGCCCTCGACGAAACCGATGAATTCGAGTTGCGGCAGGTCCATTGCCCGCAGCAGTTCCGCGGCTTCGCGGATTTCCTCGCCGCCCTTGATCTCCTCGACGCCGATGTTGAGGAGGCCGACCGTGGGGCGCTTGAGGTCGAACAGAACCCGCGCCATGGCGCTGCCCATGATCGCGAGCGCCATCAGATGCCGCGCGTCGCCGCCGATCGTCGCGCCGAGATCGAGCACCACGGAATCGCCGCGCATGGTCGGCCATACCGCCGCGATCGCCGGACGGTCGATGCCGGGCAGCGTCCGCAGGTTGAACCGCGCCATCGCCATCAGCGCGCCGGTATTGCCGGCGGACACCGCAACGTCGGCCTCGCCCTTCTTCACCGCGTCGATCGCAAGCCACATCGACGAGGTCTTGCGGCCGCGGCGCAGCGCCTGGCTCGGCTTGTCGTGCATGCTCACGGCGACGTCGGTGTGGATAACCCGGGACACGGCCTTCATCGCCGGGCGGGCGGCGAGTTGTGCTTCGATCAGGGCGCGGTCGCCGTAAAGCAGAAACTCGGTGTCGGGATGACGGTTCAGGAAAATCGCGGCGCCCGGAATGACCACCGATGCGCCGATGTCGCCCCCCATGGCGTCAAGCGCGATTCGAACCTTTTTCGGCATGGAAATCCCGGAAACCCTGATCTCTTGCGGCCCTGAAGCGCGCGGCCACACAGGGGTGGCGCTTCATCGGCCCGGCCGCGACAATAGCGTGTCCCGGCCTTGATACAACATAGCGAACCAGCGGATTTCCGCGGGTCCCGCGACTCAAAAACAGACGTCAAAAATCCCACGAAGTTCTTTTATTTTCAATAATTTAATTACTTCCTCCTGAAGGATCGCATCCAGCCTCGCACCTTCAATCCCGCCCCGGCTTTTTTTCGCCCGGTGGATTCGGGTCGATTTTCAGCGCCTTCAGGGCGGCGAAGGGACGATCCTCAGGGTCAACCGCGCTGGATGGCGGCACGAAAACGGCGTCGGGTTTCCGCGGATAAGGATCGATTCCCAGAAACAATACGTCGGTCGCGAGACGGCCGAGATCGATAATGCCATTGACGATGGGCTCGGGCGCATCCGGAATGTCGCGGCCGGCCTCGTCGCCCGCATCGTCGTCGATAGCTGCCGCGAACGTCCGGACCCGGTCTTCCGGCACGAAAAGAAGGTCGACGTCCTCGACGATGTCGTTCTCGATCGGATCGAGCGACACCACGCAGGTCTGTCCCACCCGCGCCGACACCCTGCCCCGCACATGCACGCTGTCGTCGCGCCCAGGCGTCAGATCGAACGAGGCGCGCGCCGATTCGATGTCGCGCAAGCCGGCGATCCGCGCCAACGCCTTGCACACGGCTTCACCGGCCTCGATATCGCGATGAAGGCCGGTTTCCGGAATCTGCACGGCAGCGACCCGCGCGCTCCAGGGATTTGCGATCGCGTCCGGCCGGTCTTTGGCGGTCATGCCCTCTCTCTCATGTCCATTGCGCGAGATCCGGAAACCGCACACCGCCGGCCGGCGTCGCCTCACCAGCTATCGCCTCGGTCACATAATCGGCCAGCCGTCGCGCGCTTTCGATGTCCCTGCCATTATAGATATTCCTGTCGAGGGCTTCCGCCAGCGGTTCGCGCCCCTCCGCGAGCGTGCGGTCGTAGGCTGCCGAGCGGCCGTAGAAGGCTTCCCCGAACGCCTGCATGCGCTTGGGAACGGTCAGGTCGCCGATGCTCATTTCGCGCAGGTTGGCGTCCATGTCGCTGCAGAAATGATCGAACAAGGCCTGCAGAAGCTCCTTGTCGTCCCCTTGCTTCAATCGCGACAGCGCTATCCACAGGTGCAGCAGAATCATGTCGAAGCGGCCATCGACCGTGTCCGGCACCTGCAAGGTCTGATAAAACAGCGGCTCTCGCGCCTGCGTCACGATCATGCCATAGATCGCTTCAATGGTGCCGCGCGACGGAGCGTGGGATTTTCTGAATTGACTGAACGGCCAGGGCATGTGGGTTCCAAAATTCAGCCTGCAGGCTTTTAGAGCATGATCCCGAAAAAGGGGGAAACCGGTTTTCGGAAAAGAGCATGCTCAAACAAAAAAGATAAGCGACGAGTCTGATTCATCGCGGTTGAAACAGACTATGGGTTGTGCAATCGCAGAACCATTGCCGGGCGCGACATTGCCCGGTACGTCGTTGCCGGGTACGTCGTGGCCGGGTACGTCAATAGCCCGCGCGATGCAAGAGGATGAGGTCGGCCCCGTACAATGACAGTTTCGGTCCCCAAGATAGCAGGCGGAAGCACCGCGTCGCGAGGGCATCGCCTGCGCGCCGCACTCGCCGCCACGCTGCTGTGCGTGGCCATGGCCGGCTGCACCGGCGAGACGTTCCAGAAGGGCTACATTCTGCCTGCGGGCGCGCTCGAGCAAATCCAGATCGGCGCCAGCCAGGATCAGGTGCTGATCGTGATGGGGACTCCATCCACCGTTGCGACGCTGAACGGCGAGGTGTTTTATTACATCTCCCAGCGTGCGGAGCGGAAAGTCGCGTTCATGAATCAGAGCGTTGTCGATCAACGCGTGATCGCCATCTACTTCGACAAGAACCGCCAGGTCACCCGGCTCGCCAATTACGGACTGAAGGACGGCAGGATCTTCGACTTCATCAGCCGCACCACGCCGACCTCGGGTCAGGAGATCAGCTATCTCCAGCCGCTGTTCAAGCTGCTGAGTCCGAATTAGGACGGGACCATTCACAGCGGAATATTGTCGTGCTTCTTGATCGGCGCGTCGACGTGCTTGTCCCTCAGCATCGCTAGCGCACGCGCGATGCGCTTGCGGGTCGAGTGCGGCATGATGACGTCGTCGATATAGCCGCGCTCGGCGGCGATGAACGGCGACAGGAAGCGGTCCTCGTATTCTTTCGTGCGCGCGGCGATCTTGTCCGCGTCGCCGATATCCGAGCGGAAGATGATTTCCACCGCGCCCTTGGCTCCCATCACGGCGATCTGCGCGGTCGGCCAGGCGTAGTTCATGTCCGCGCCGATTTCCTTGGACGCCATCACGTCGAACGCGCCGCCGTAGGCCTTGCGGGTGATGACGGTGACGAGCGGCACCGTGCATTGCGAATAGGCGAACAGAAGCTTCGCGCCGTGCTTGATCAACCCGCCGTATTCCTGCGCGGTGCCCGGCAGGAAACCGGGTACATCGACGAAGGTCACGATCGGGATGTTGAAGGCATCGCAAAAACGAACGAAGCGCGCGGCCTTGCGCGACGCGTCGCTGTCGAGCACGCCCGCCAGCACCATCGGCTGGTTGGCGACGAAGCCGACGGTGCGCCCGGCGACGCGGCCGAAACCGACGACGATGTTTTTCGCGAACGTCTCCGCGATCTCGAAGAAGTCCCCCTCGTCCACGACCTTCAGGATCAGTTCCTTGATGTCGTAGGGCTTGTTCGGATTGTCCGGCACCAGCGTGTCGAGCGAGTCGTCGATGCGCTCGATGTCATCGAAGCTCGGCCATTCCGGCACGCCGTCGGTGTTGTTGGCCGGCAGGAAATCGATCAGGCGGCGCACCTGCAACAGCGCCTCGACGTCGTTGTCGAACGCGCCGTCGGCGATCGACGACTTGGTCGCGTGCACGCTGGCGCCGCCGAGTTCTTCCGCGGTCACCACCTCGTTGGTGACGGTCTTCACCACGTCGGGGCCGGTGACGAACATGTAGCTCGTGTTCTTCACCATGAAGATGAAGTCGGTCATGGCCGGCGAATAGACGTCGCCGCCGGCGCAGGGTCCCATGATGACTGATATCTGCGGGATCACGCCCGAGGCCTGCACGTTGCGGCGAAACACATAGGAATAGCCGGCGAGCGCGGCGACGCCTTCCTGGATGCGCGCGCCGCCCGCGTCATAGAGGCCGATGATCGGCGCGCGCGCCTTCATCGCCATGTCCTGGATTTTCGTGATCTTCAGCGCATGGGTCTCCGACAGCGAGCCGCCGAACACGGTGAAGTCCTTCGCGAACATGAAAACCTTGCGGCCGTTGACGGTGCCCCAGCCGGTGACGACGCCGTCGCCCGGCACCTTCGACTTGTCCATGCCGAATTCCGTCGAGCGATGCTCGACGAACATGTCGAACTCCTCGAACGAACCCCTGTCGAGCAGAAGCTCGATGCGCTCGCGCGCCGTCAGCTTGCCGCGCGCGTGCTGCGCCGCGATGCGCTTCTCGCCGCCGCCGAGCTTTGCGGCCGCGCGGCGGGCGTCGAGCGTTTCGAGGATGTCCTTCATGATCTGCGGCCCGGATTTCCATCCGCTTCTAACACGCCGTTGACGCTGTCACCAACGGGGCGGGTGATGATGCGCTCAGGCCCGTCCCGACAGCCGCAGCACGAACACCAGCACCTCGGCGACGGCCTTGTACAACTCGGACGGAATCTCGTCGCCGAGTTCGACATGCGACAGCGCGCCGGCCAGCACCTCGTTTTCCTCAATCGGAATGTCGTGCTCTTTGGCGACCTCGATGATCCTCGCGCCCAGCGATCCCCTGCCCTTGGCGACCACGCGCGGCGCGCCGCTGCCCTTGTCGTAGTGAAGGGCGACCGCGACTTGATCCTTGGTCTCCACGCTCATAACGCGCGATCCAGAAAATGGCCGGCCGGCGCGGACCTCCGTTGCGGCGGCGCGCCCTCGCGGATGACGATATCGCCGGGCTGCAATTCGGCGCGGCTCAAAGCCTGAGTGAGCAGCGAGGCGCCGGCGCGCAGCCGGCTCACTGTCGCGGGACGCTCGGCCCAGAGCCGCACCGAGGTGCTGTCGCCGGCGAACGAAACCAGCGCATGAACCGGCCCGGCGGGCTCGACGTCGAGCGAGAACCGCGCGCGCCAGACCCGCTTGGCGGTCTCGGCATCGCGGCCGGCGGCATCGCGCGAAATCTCGAACTGCGCGATCGCGGTGCCCGACGGGGTCGCGAACGGAATCTCGAAATTCCAGCGCGGCGTGATCTGCTCAGACCTGAGCCCGGCGGTATCGACACGATCCGGAAGCGAGGCAACCTGCAACAGCGTCTGCCGCGCGATCGCGGCGTCGGTGTCGTCAAGCAATCGGCGCGCGATGTCGCTCGCCGGGGCTGCCGGCGACAGCATCGGCATCGCGACGGGTTGCGCGGTCGGCGGCGCGCCGCGAAACGGCGGCGACGGCGTGCTGGTGCGCACGATGAAAACGTTGTTCTCGTCGGGTCCGTTCGGCTGCGCGACCCTGAGCGCCGAAGGTCCCGCCGCCGGATCGCCGTCGAGTCCGAGGGCCGCGCCAAGGCCGGTTCTGCCGCCGCCGTTCTGAAGCGCCTCCTGCAGAAGGTTCAAGGCAGCACCGGTGGCGGCGGTGCGGACGCCGGCATCGGATACCTTGGAAAACAAAGCCTGGTTCGCAAGCGTCGGGGTGTCGGGATCGTCGGTGACAGGCAGCCGCGCCTGCGGCAGGTAGACTTCCTGCGCTTCGAATTCAGGCGACAAAGGCGGCGCGCCCGATACTGTCGGCGCGGGTGGCGCCGTCGGTTGTGATGGCGGCTGCGAACCCGTGCCGGCGGACGGCGCATCATGGGCGGCGGCCTTGCCGATCGAGATCGAAAGCGCCTCGCGGAGCACGAGCAGCGCAGCCTTGAGATCGGGCAATTGCGCGGCGGCCGGGGTCGATGCCGGTTGCGCCGTCGCCAGCCCGGAGGCCAGCGATGCCTCAAGAAAAAGCCCGGAATTTTGAAACGCGGTTTTGATGACGCCGCCGTTGAGGTTCGGCCCGAGGTCGGGACGAAGCGCCAGCAGCCGCTCAACGGCCTGTTGGACCTGCGGCGGCAACGCGTCCGATCCGGCAGCCGTCAGCAGATCGGCGTAGAGCGGCGACAGGCTGCCTTGCCGCGTCGCGGCGCTCTGCGCCGCGGCCGAGACGGACAAGGCTTCCAGCGCGGTTAGCGCGGGTTGTTTCGAGGAGGAGGCCGACGCCTCGGCTTCGGCGGCAGCAACGGCCGCCGCGACGTCAGGCGTCAGCGTCACGGAATCCGCCGGTTCCGCTGTGGCAGCCGCCGCCGGGTTGGGCGATCCGCCCTGGCCGGCTACCGCGAGCCTGAGCCCCTGCGGGGTCTGCGACACCGCAAGCTGAAGTGTCTCGCCGACCTGCAACGGAATTTCGGACAAGACCTCCATCGTCAGGTTGTCGATGGCGATGCGGACGAGATTGTTGGCAAGGACCTGCTGAACCCGCGCGTCGACGACCGTGCCCGGCTGAAGCATGGCTTCGGACCCGGTGTCCTGCACCGCGATGACCGGAAAGATCGGGTTGATCGAAATCGCCATGAAAGCCTCGTTTTGGGTGCGAGGCTAACTGCGGTGTCTAAACCTCGTCTTAACCGGATGGTTCAGCCTGCGCCGCCAGGACGGCCGCAGCCGCCCTGAAATCGGACAGCCGAGCGGCCTGCCGCACCGCTGCTTCCTCGTCGACGCCCCAGTGCTCGCTGTTCCAGTCCTCGTTGACGTGGGCGGCGGCCCAGACCCCGTCGGCGTCGAGCCTCCCGCGCATCAGGGCAAGCGCGAGCAATGCCGAGCCGGTCAATGTCGTGACCACATGCAGCGCTCCGACCGCCCAAGGGTGGGACGGCAGCGCCGCGCGGGCGGCTGCGACCGCCGCATCCGGCTGGCGGACGTGCACGATGCCCTCGGTCAGGATGAAATGCGCGCCGAGCGTTTCGGCCGCCCAGAACAGCACCGGATCCCATTGCGCGGCTTCGCGGGCGACCAGCGCCTCAGGGTGACCGGCGCGATAGAACAGCAGGTCCGTTTCAAAATATTTGGCGATATCCTCGACCACGGCCTCGACGCGGCCGGTCACGCCGTCGATGACGCTGTTGGCGAGCCGCGTCACCGGCATGGTCATGGGATCGATGACGTCCTGCTGCGCCTGCCATTCGGCGGCGATCATCTCCGCGAGTTCCCGAGATGGGGCCGCCAGCGGGTTGCGCGACGGCGTGCGCACCAGCTTGCCGTCGAGCAGGACGGCGAACCCGTCCGGCGTCTCGCTCACGCTCGCGGAGGTGTAGAAGCGCTTGCGCCGTCCTGCGCTTGCGGATTTGCGCGCCGCCTCTTCTGGATCCAGCGATGACGGGCCAAGACTTTCTTCGAACAATTCACGCATGGCAGACTCATATCGCGCCGACGTTGGACGTGCGGCAAGGGCCTATTCTTCCGGCGCGTTCTCGATCGGGTCGAACCGGTCGGCTTCGAGCCCGAGCAGGTTCCAGGATTGCAGCATGTGCGGCGGCAGCGGCGCGCTCACATCGATGACGCCGCCGCGCGGATGCGGGATCACGATGCGGCGCGCCAGAAGGTGAAGCCTCTTCTGAAGACCGCCCGGCAATTGCCAGTTCTCCTTGTTGAAATACTTGGGGTCGCCAACGATGGCGTGATTGATATGCGCCATGTGCGCGCGGAGCTGATGGGTCCGGCCGGTGACGGGTTTCAGCGATACCCAGGCGAGCTTCTGCGCCGAGGTTTCCACCACCGCGTAATAGGTCACCGCGTGGCTTGCTCCCTCGTCGCCATGCGCGGCGATCCGCATGATCGAGTCTTCCTCGTTTTCTTCCTTGGCGAGATAGGTCGAGATGCGGCCCTGCTTCGGCTTCGGCACGCCCGCGACCAGCGCCCAGTAGATCTTGCGGGCCGAGCGATGGCGGAACGCCCCGGTCAAAGCGGTCGCAGCGAAGCGCGTCTTGGCCACCAGCAGGCAGCCGGCGGTCTCGCGATCGAGCCGGTGCACAAGGCGCGGACGCTGGCCCTTCGCGTCGCGCATCACCTCGAGCATCCCGTCGATGTGCCGCGACAGGCCGGAACCGCCCTGCACCGCAAGCCCGGCCGGCTTGTTCAGCACCATAACGTCGGCATCCTCAAACAGCACCATCTTCCGCAATTCGTCGTGTATCCTGGTCTCGGCCTTGGACATATGCGTCGCAGCCTTCGGCGTGTCGAGCTTGAGCGGCGGGATGCGGACCTTGTCGCCTTCATCGAGCCGATCCTTGCTGTCGGCGCGCTTGCCGTTCACACGCAGCTCGCCTTTGCGGACGATGCGCTGAATGTGGGAAAACGACAGGCCAGGAAAGCGCGCTTCGAGAAAACGATCGACGCGCATGTTGGCTTCGTCGGCGGTGACAGTGACCGTCTGCACCTTCGTCGGCAGCGGCGCTGGTTCGGGTTTGGCGGGCGGTTCGACGAAGGGCACAGTTTCGCGAGGCGTGGCTGCGCGCGGTGGCCTGCCTGGCCGAACGCCCTGCCCTCGCTCGCCTCCGGAACGCTCGGCCGCGCCACGTCCTTCCGGGCGCGTCCGTTTGGGACGAACACCTTTGGACAGAGCGCCTTTGGAACGCTCGCTGCCCGAAGCGCGGGATTTCGCGAGAGGTCGTTTGACGCGGCGGCTCATGTGCTTTTCTCGCTTGCGAACAGACCCCGGTGCGTAGCGCAGAAGCCGGCCAGCGTCACGGTGAATCACGTTGCTCGGCCGCCCATGACCGGCCGCTACGGACAAGCCGCCTGCCTCTTGAGCATGACGAGGTCGGACACCACTTGTCCAGAGAGCTTGAGCTTGCCGGCTTCGCTCGCGGCGGCACATGCGCCCGCGGCGTCGCCGGTCTGCAACCGCGCAAGTCCGAGGCTGGCCCAGCCGTCCGCGAATTCCGGCGCGGCGCGCACGCCCTGCTCCAGGATCGCTTTCGCTTCGACCGGACGCTTGGCCTTCAGCAGCAGACGGCCGTAATCAGCCTTCAGCGTCGGCCGCGGCTCCGGCTGATGAAGCGCGATCCTGAACAGTTCTTCGGCATATTCGAGATCGCCGAAGCGCGCCGCGGCGATCACCGCGAAACCTTGATAGATCGGGCTTCGCTCCGGGGCGAGCAGCCACGCCTGATTGAAGCGCTTGGCCGCTTCCGGAAAGTCGCCGCGCTCCAAATGCCCCCAGCCGCGCTCGATGGCTGCGTGGAAAACCGCAACACGGGAGCCGAACTTATCCGCGCCCGCGAGAAAATCGGCATCGGCCTTGCGCTGTTCAGGAGTCTTGTCGGCGAATCCAAAGAACGGCTGCTCGTCGATCGGCGCCGCGAATGTCTTCTTCGTCACCGTGACGCCCGGCGCGGTCTCGACCTTCTCGGCGTGCGAGGGCGCTACCCACGCGAGAGCGCCGATGGCGACAATGCAGGCCCGGATAAACTTCATGGTCACTTGCTGCTCTCCTTCTCTCGTCGCAGCTTCGCCCAATAGTCCAGCCGCTTCCTGATCTCGCGCTCGAAGCCGCGATCGGGCGGATCGTAGAACGTCCGGCGTCCGAGCGCCTCCGGAAAATAGTCCTGCCCGGAAAAGCCATCCGGGGTATCGTGATCGTATTGATAACCTTCGCCGTAGCCTTCTTCCTGCATCAGCCTGGTCGGCGAATTCAGGATGTGCTTGGGCGGCAGCAGCGAACCACCCTCCTTTGCAACCCGCTTCGCCGCGCCGAGCGCCTTATAGGCGGCGTTCGATTTCGGCGCGGTCGCGACATAGATCACGGCCTGCGCGATGGCGAGTTCGCCCTCGGGCGAGCCGAGAAAATCATAGGCATCCTTCGCGGCGTTGGCGAGGACCAGCGCCTGCGGATCGGCAAGGCCGATATCCTCCACCGCCATCCGCACCACGCGGCGCGCGAGAAACAGCGGATCCTCGCCGGCCTCCAGCATTCGCGCCAGATAGTACAGCGCCGCATCCGGATCGGAACCGCGCACCGCCTTGTGCAGCGCGGAGATCAGGTTGTAATGGCCGTCGGCGGACTTGTCGTAGATCGGCGCGCGACGCTGCAGCACGCCCTGCAATTGTTCGGCATTGAACACCTCGCCGTCACGCGCCGAACGCCAGACCTCCTCGACCAGCGTCAAGGCCGCGCGGCCGTCGCCGTCGGCCATGCGCACCAGCGCGGCGCGCGCCTCGACATCGAGCGGCAGCGGCTTGCCCTCGACCTGTTCGGCGCGGGCGAACAGTTTCTCGATCGCAGTCGTATCGAGTGAACGGAACACCAGCACGCGCGCCCGCGACAACAGCGCGGCATTCAGTTCGAATGAGGGATTCTCCGTGGTCGCGCCGACCAGGATGACGGTGCCGTCCTCCATGACGGGCAGAAACGAATCCTGCTGCGCGCGATTGAAGCGATGCACTTCGTCCACGAACAGCAGCGTTCCGGTGCCGGTCTCGCGGCGCGCTCGCGCGGCATCGAACGCCTTCTTCAGATCGGCGACGCCGGAGAACACGGCGGACAGTTGCTCGAAGTGCAGCGCCGTCGCGTCCGCCAGCAGCCGCGCCACAGTGGTCTTGCCGGTTCCCGGCGGTCCCCAGAAAATCAGCGAGCCGAGCGTGCGGGTTTCCAGCATCCGCGTCAGCGCGCCATCCGGTCCGAGGATGTGATCCTGCCCGACCACATCGGACAGAGCCTGCGGACGCAGCCTGTCCGGCAGTGGACGGGGCGCATCGTTCTCCAGACCCGCCGCGGCGAACAGGCTTTTGGGCTCGCGCTGTCGCTTCGGGCTCATCCGCCGAGCATGACTTGAATCTGCTGGCCACCGCGGATCAACGTGATCCGCCAAAGCCGCCCGGCTTCGTTGACCGCCCGTTCGAGATCGGCCGTCTTGGCGATCTTCTTGTTGTTGACGGCCAGAATGATGTCACCCTTCATGAAGCCGACGCTCGCGGCCATTCCATCGTCCACCAGCGCGGTGACCACGACACCCTCCGTGCCGGGGTCGAGATGAAGTTCGTCGGCGAGCGCCGGCGAGATGTTGGCAACCTTCGCGCCCTGAAACGGCGACGGCTTGGTGATCGTGATCTCGTCGCGGCCTCCGTCCGGCGCGGTTTCCAGCGGAACCGTGAGCTTGACCGGCCTCCCGTTGCGCTGGACCTCGATCTGCGAAGTGCCGCCGAGCGGACGGGTGGCGAAGCGATAGTCGAATGCGTTGGGATCCTCGACAGGCTGTCCGTCGATCGACACGATCAGGTCGGAGAGCTTGAGCCCGGCCCGCGCCGCCGGACTCCCCGGCGTGACGCTCGCGACCAGCGCGCCGGCAGGTGCCTTGAGGCCGATGGTTTCGGCGATTTCCGGCGTCACGGCCTGCAGCCGCGCGCCGAGCCAGGGCCGCTTCACGGCCTTGCCGCCGTTCTTGGCGGACGCCACGACGACCCGCACCATGTTGGCCGGAATTGCAAAGCCGATGCCCTGCGATCCGCCGGAGCGCGAGAAGATCGCCGTGTTGATTCCCGCAAGGTGACCGTTCATGTCGACCAGCGCGCCGCCGGAGTTGCCCGGATTGATCGCCGCATCGGTCTGGATGAAGAACTGATAGTCGGTGATGCCGACCTGCGTGCGCGCCAGCGCCGACACGATGCCGTGCGTCACCGTCTGTCCGACGCCGAAGGGGTTCCCGATCGCGAGCACGACGTCGCCCACCTGCAACTCGTCCGAATTGGCGAAATCGAGCGTTGGAAACTTCTCGTGCACATTTTTCAGCCGCAGGATCGCGAGGTCGGTCCGCATATCCTTGAGCACGATCTCGGCTTCGAACTCGCGCTTGTCCGCCAGCGCGACCTTGACCTGATCGGCCCCCTCGATGACGTGATTGTTGGTCACGACCAGGCCGGACGGATCGACCATCACGCCGGAGCCGAGCGAACGCTGCATCTGTTCGGGCTGCTGGCCGGGAACGCCGAAGAAGCGACGGAAGATCGGGTCGTCGAGAAGCGGATTGCGGTTCTGGATCACCTTGGCGGCGTAGACGTTGACTACCGCCGGCGCCACCCGCTGCACGATCGGCGCATAGGACAGACGGAGTTCAGCCTGAGACGCCGGCACGCGGCGATCCTGCGCCGTTGCAGAACTGACGCTGCCGGTGACGACGACGGCGCACAGGGCCGCCGCAAGGAAAGCACTGATTCGGATCATCGATGCCTCTCGGAAAGCGAACGGAATATAAGCCGTCCGGTCACGCAATAGAACGCAATAGAAGGTGACTTGATAGAAGGCGATTTCAGCGCCTGGCAACGATGTGCGGCACGGTCCGGCGCGGCAGAGCTGACCGCGCATCGTGTCGCAGTCATGGACCATAACAAAAACGGCGCCTAAGAGCGCCGCTTCCGATGTCCCTGATGCCGCCGGATCTCAGGCGACCTCGGTGGCCGTCTCCTGCACCGGGCCGGAGTCCTGACCCTTGGCGTCGAAGTCGCGGTCGACAAACTCGATCACCGCCATCGGTGCGTTGTCGCCGTAACGGAAGCCAGCCTTGATGATGCGGGTGTAGCCGCCCTGACGGTCCTTGTAGCGGGACGCCAGCACGTCGAACAGCTTCTTCACCTGATCGACGTCGCGCATCTCGCTGATCGCCTGACGGCGCTTGTCGAGACCACCCTTCTTGCCGAGCGTCACGAGCTTCTCGACGATCGGACGCAACTCCTTCGCCTTCGGCAGCGTGGTGACGATCTGCTCGTGCTTGATAAGCGAGGCCGCCATGTTGGCGAACATCGCCTTGCGATGCTCCGCGGTGCGGTTGAGCTTGCGGTGAACCTTGCCGTGACGCATGTCTCTTTCCTCAATCCTTGTCGCGGCCGCGGGCCGGACATCCCATGCAGGTGGGCATCCTGCGTTCGCCCGGTGACCCCGCTTCCGTCATTCCAGACGCTGCAGGGCAGCCCGTCCGGAATCCGGAAAACAGAATCCGATTAATTTCCTGATTCCGGTGCGAGCCTCCGGCCCGCCCAAAATGTCAGAACACTCAGTAATGATCCTCGAAGCGCTTGGCCAGTTCGTCGATATTCTCAGGCGGCCAGCCCGGCACTTCCATGCCGAGATGGAGCCCCATCTGGGCCAGCACTTCCTTGATTTCGTTCAGCGACTTGCGGCCGAAGTTCGGCGTGCGCAGCATCTCCGCTTCCGACTTCTGCACCAGGTCGCCGATGTAGACGATGTTGTCGTTCTTCAGGCAGTTGGCCGAGCGCACCGACAGTTCCAGCTCATCGACCTTCTTGAGGAAGGCCGGATTGAACGCCAGATCGGGAATGATCTCGGCGGAAACTTCCTTGCGCGGCTCCTCGAAATTCACGAAGACGTTGAGCTGATCCTGCAGGATGCGCGCGGCGAAAGCCACGGCGTCCTCCGGCGTCACGCCGCCGTTGGTCTCGATCGTCATCGTCAACTTGTCGTAGTCGAGGATCTGGCCCTCGCGGGTGTTCTCGACCTTGTAGGACACCTTGCGCACCGGCGAATACAGGCTGTCGACTGGGATCAGACCGATCGGCGCGTCCTCGGGCCGGTTGCGCTCGGCGGCAACGTAACCCTTCCCGTTGGCGACGGTGAATTCCATGCGGATTTCGGCGCCGTCGTCGAGAGTGCAGATCGGAAGCTCGGGATTGAGCACCACGATGTCGCCGACGGTCTGGATGTCGCCTGCGGTGACCGTGCCGGGCCCCTGCTTCTTCACGACCATGCGCTTGGGACCCTCGCCCTGCATCTTGATCGAGATGTCCTTGATGTTCAGCACGATGTCGGTGACGTCCTCGCGAACGCCCGCGATCGAGGAGAACTCGTGCAGCACGCCGTCGATGTGCACCGACTGCACCGCGGCGCCCTGCAGTGACGACAGCAGGATGCGCCGCAACGCGTTGCCGAGCGTCTGGCCGAAGCCGCGTTCGAGCGGCTCCGCGATCAGGGTCGCGAAGCGGGAGGGATCGCTGCCGGGAACGACCTGCAGCTTGCTCGGCCGAATCAGCTCTTGCCAATTTTTCTGGATCGTCACTGTATCACCCATGCCGTCAAGATCTCTGGCGTTGGAGAGCGCGGATCAACCCGCGCGGATAAAGTAGGTCTTGAACCTGCGCGGGCACCAAACCGCCCGCGGCCGAATATCACACGCGCCGGCGCTTGCGCGGACGGCAACCGTTATGCGGTATCGCGGTCACGTCGCGAATCGAGGTGACGGTGAAGCCCGC
>JBIQHO010000059.1:0-14342 GCA_044508545.1 Bradyrhizobiaceae bacterium
AAGGGAGTGCCTTTCTCCGAACGGGAGTGGAAGAAGCCCAAGGTCGTGCCGGCGATAACCGGCGCGGTGATGGGCTTTGAAAAGCCTATGTTCGAAAAGCTGGGCGGGTTCTCCACGCGTTACATCTATGGCCACTACGAAGATGCCGATTTATCTTTGCGCTGGAGCGCATCGAACGGGCCCGTTTGCATACACCCGCAGATCCGCCTCGTGCATCTGGAGGGGCAGGGCTCACGCGCGCGAGGCGAGGAATACCGCGGCGCTTCCATGGCGAATCGCTACTTTTTCACAGTTGAACATGGCGAGTACTTTGACAAGCATCTCGCCAAGGTGAGCAGGCGGGCGCCATGAAAGTTATCTACGTTAGCTACCTTCATCCCTCGGTAGCACCGGGTGGCGCTCAACAGGTGGCGTTTGAAATGTTTCAGGCCAGCCTGAAGCAAGGGCACGAAGCCTATTTTATCGCCGCGCTTGAGGCAAATCATGATCAGATCTACGGTAAGCCCGGCGCGCCCATCGTCCCCGTGCAGGGAGAAGAACGGCAATATTTTTACTTCCCGCAGTATTATGATTTCCTGCATCTTTCTGTAGGCGATTGGCGCTCGATCCAGTTTTTTCGCGAACTGATCGAGCGGATCAAGCCGGATGTCATTCATTTCCATCATTATCATCGCGTGGGAGTGGAATCGATCCGTGCGGCCAGGATCGCGGCGCCGGATGCGATCATTTGTTTCACATTCCATGAAATGATGGCCATATGCATGGCTGACGGTCAGATGGTGAAGCGCGGCTCACGCGATCTCTGCCGATCGTCTTCTCCTGTCTCGTGCAACAAGTGTTTTCCCGATCTTCGTCCGGAGTTCGTTACGCTTCGATCGACGCGTCTGAAGGCGGCTCTCGCGGAATGCGATGTTTTCGTCTTTCCGTCAGAGTTCATCGCCGAGCGATACGTGGAATGGGGATTACCTCAGGACAAGTGTGTCGTCATACCAAACGGTCAGGCTAACCTGGGCGCGGCGTTTGACCGCAATCAGCATTCCCGGCACGTCAATCGCTTCGGCTTCTTCGGCCAATTCATCGACAATAAGGGAGTCGACGTCATACTGGACGCCTTGCTGTTACTCGCAAAAGAGCAGCGGCTTCCGGCAGCGGGCATCGTGATCGAGATTAATGGCGGTAACAAGCATTACGCATCCGGCCCCTATCTGGAGAAAATCAATCAGCAGGTGGAGGAGCTGCGCAAATCCCAATCGGGCAAGATTACCGTGCGCGAGAACGGCGCATACGCCCGCGATCAACTGGCCGAGCGGATGGCGTCGATTGACTGGGTCATCGTGCCCTCGACCTGGTGGGAGATTTTCGGTCTGGTCGTCTCTGAAGCGTGGATGTTCGGCAGGCCGGTCATCGCTTCTTCAATTGCAGGTCTGAAGGAAAGAGTCATTCCGCAGAAAAACGGGTTCACCTTCCTGCCGCGAGATGGTCGATCATTGTCGGAACTCCTGTTGAAGCTGGTCGGGAACGAACAGCAGTGGATCACGACTAACCGGTCGATCGAGCAGCCGTGGACCGAAGACGAGATGCTGGACGCCCATCTGACCCTGTGGAGAGAGTTTTCACCTGGCACCTCCGGGCGCACGGTTTATGGCCACCGATCATGCTCGATCAAAGATGAGGCCAGAGTCTGATTAAAGGTGGTTTGAATCAGACCGTGAGGGCAACGGAATCATGGAATCGTCTTGGCGAGTGTGAGGAGCGAGTTCACAGGTGAATCTAGCAACACCCTTATTCGACAGTTCGCTCCCGGCAATTCGTACGTCGATAGCGGGGATATCCAACGCGAAATACGCGCAGCTAACCGATGGGTCCAGGGAGATCTACAAACAGGTGCTGCGCGTCTTCGAATGCCAGAAGCTCGAGTATTTTTTATTCGCTGGCGCGATCGTCGGCTACGTCCGAAACGGTCGCATGCCGCCGTGGAATGACGATCTGGACGTGATCATTTTCGAAGACCAGATTAAACTCTTCGAGACCGTGGTGCTGCCGTTGCTGCGGGACTGCGGGTACGTGTGCTGGCCTGTGGCTGCGCCATACACGGGCGGCGGATATCACATTCTGGCGCTGCAACAGGATGCGAGTTCTCGCCATGCCTCCATCGAGCTTGCGGACGGAATACGCGTTGTGGTGCCGTGGGCGCAGATCGACGTCTTCTATACCAGTGTCGATGCATCCGGATTTATAAGAAATCTGTCGAACTGGGGCATGTACCACACCAAACAAATTCCCGAGACGTGGGTCAGGCCCGGCACTTTCGTTCATCTGGATTCGTTTCGCGCGCGGGTCTTCAGTCATTACGAGGATGATATTCGGCACGAGTACGGCAACGTTGCTTCTAATATTGTGGTCCATTCGCACGATAAAGTCGCGCTTAAGCTGATGGGATCCGATTGGGAAAGGTTCGAATTCGACTATGATGCCCTGCTGTCCACCAGAGTGAGAAGCCTGCCGCCGAGCCTAAGTCGTGCGCGGCTTGCCGAATTCGTACCTGATGTGGATCGACGGTGCGAGATGCGACCGGATGCGAACTTCGACGCAACTGCGAAGATGATCTGCGAGGGCAGTCTTGGCCAGGTCACCTTGACCGGTGCCGACCAGAGCTTCTGGGTCCTGGACCTGAAGCGCCTGTTCCCCGGCGTGAAGCTGGAAGTCCAGATCGGCACGGAGAAAGAAGCAAAACGGGCAGTTCACCTGCGGCGCTTTATCGATGGTCTACAATTTTCCGACCCGGCAATTCGTAAGATCTACGAGGATTTCCTGCTCGCCAACGATGTCACTCTCAAGTCAGGGTAGGGTGGTTCAACATGACAAACGTTATCACCTATGGAACCTTTGATTTATTTCACGTTGGCCACGTTCGCCTGTTGCAACGCCTGCGCAGTCTCGGAGATCGCTTGATCGTTGGGTGCTCCACTGATGAATTCAATGAAATCAAGGGAAAGAAATCGGTCATTGGCTACAGGGAAAGGGCTGAAATCCTGTCAAGCTGCAAATATGTCGACCTGGTGATACCGGAAAACACCTGGGAACAAAAAACGAGCGATATTCGAAAGCACGAGATCAGAATATTTGCCATGGGCGACGATTGGGTCGGAAAGTTCGATCATCTGTCCACCGAGACCGGCTGCATCGTTACATATGTGAGTCGGACGTCGAATATTTCCACCACCGACATCAAGGGTTATCTGAGGAAAATCGACAGTGATACGATCGCTTCGATGAAGAACAAGGTCGATCACCTGCGTGCGCAACTCGACAGGTATTGAACGCTTCAGACAGACGCAAATCTGGGAACGATCCTGATCGCCGGAAAGGTGAAATGAGGAAGCAGCGTCGTTTCTTTCGGTCAATCATTTCAATCCACCTGCTGCTGCTCTCGGCGAGCTTTGGCAGCCTGTCGGCGACCGAAATCTGGATTGCACCTCAGGCCTCTGTCCCGCCCTCTCCCCTGCATCGGGCGGTTGATTTTCTTGATATGTTCGATGCTGACGCCCCCTGGCGAAATGCAGCGCAAGCCGTCACTGTCTTCAAGCTTTACGGCTCGTATCTCGAACACGCTCCGCAAGATCAGGTCGACAAGATCGTAAAGAACTTGAACGACCGTCATATCGCGATTGCAGTCGAGGCTGGAGTTATGAACAGCCCGGAGGGGATCAATCCGGCATGTGGGGGGCCAGCTGTAGAGGGCTACTCGACGACGGCTCGTGCGAAATTGATTTCAAAAAAGATAAAGAGCGCCGGAGGATCGATCGCTTACATCGCCATGGACGAGCCTCTCTGGTTCGGGCGATATTACAAAGGGCGTCCAGGCAAGCAACCGGGCTGCCGCCTTCCGGTCGAGCAGGTTATCGACCTCGTAATGCCTGTGCTTCAGGCTTATCGCGAGGCATTCCCGGCGGTACGGATCGGAGACGTCGAACCGAGTGGCGTGGCGTATCAGTCCGAATGGCAAGAAGAGTTGCGACAATGGCTGGGCGGACTTCACGATCGACTCGGATCGAACCTCGCATTCATGCAACTGGACGTGCCGTTCGCAGCCGGCCCGCAGCAGGTGACCGCCGCGCGGCATTTCTTTCGTCGGCTGGAGGTCTTGCGCGCAGAGAATCTGATAGGAGATATCGGCATTATCTATAACGGCATGGCGAACGATCGTACGGACAAAGAGTGGATCGATAGCGCCAAGAGTCATATCAGGTTATTCGAGCAGGAATATAAGTTCCGTCCGCAACAGGCGATTATTCAGTCGTGGACGCTGCGCCCGACACATGCCATGCCGGAAACCAACCCCGAGAGCCTCACCGGTTTGGTTCTGAACTACGCCGAGCAGTCCCGTCCTGGCGCAAAATGAAGCATGAAGAATCGCTCAGAGCGCTGGCCAGGCGCGGGGTGCGGGCGCGCTGCCAGAGCGTTTTCCAGCGAAGTGGATACCGGTTCGCGTCAAGAAAACGCGTCAAATCAAAAATATAGAGTCCGCTTCTGATTCCATCAGAAGCGGAAAGGCTCTTGCCAGCGCCACTGACTTCATCACGGAATCCGTCACGTCATGACTATCGCGGAACGGATCATGCCGGCCACACCCGTTCGAAGAACGATTCGCTTGCTTATGACTGTTCGAAGAACGGCGTCGTTCGCTGGCCGCCCTCGCAGATCGGTGCGACTTAATCGGCGCAAGAGCGTATCGGTCTGAACTGATCGGTTGTTCTGCGGCAACTACCTTGGAGCATGATCCCGAAAAGTGAAAAGCCGGCTTTCGGATAAGATCACGCTTGATCAAAAGGATCAGACTCCATGACGTGGTCAGGTGGCCTTGCGGGAGGTTGCCGGGTGTGCGGGTCACTGCGATGGGAAAATCGTATCAAGGCCGGCTCATCGACCTAATGTGCAAGATGTGCAAGCGTGTATGATATCAAGCGTGTATGATATATTGTTAGGCGCAGGTCTGTCCCATGTCATGCATCGTCGTGGAATGTGGCGATGATGTCGCTCGGCTGATATTTCGCCGTCGTCGATCGGGACGCGAGCCATTGTCCGTCCGGCTGGCTGTGTCCGGCGGGCTGTTCGTTCGCAGTTTACATTGCACTGCAACTAACACCAATGGCTAACTTGCGCTGATACCGGACGATGATCGACACTGGTTAGCACTAAATCACCAAATATTGCTATTATAGTGTTATTTTCTATGATGAGTGTATTTATATTGGTTCTGGCATCGGCTTAGGCGACTCGTCGATGGACAGTGAACCGGGCGTATTTGGACGGGAAGATGAAGAAGCATTCGCACGAGGAAATTCTTTTGAAACTGGCCCGGGCAGACGAACTTGCTCGCGCCGGCAATTCCCAGGTGGACGTTTGCAAGGCGCTGGGCGTGAGCGTCATGACGCTTCACCGATGGAAAAAGCTGCCCCTGTCCAAGCCTGAACCGGATATTCTCCAGAATCGCGCCGACGAGGGCAAAGCGCTCACCAGCCCGCCGGCGATGGATGAGATGCGCCATGTTCTGGAGGAGCTGAAGCTTGAGAACCAGCGGCTTCGAAAGATAGTGACGGATCTCCTGCTTGAGAAAATGAGGCTGGAGGAAGCGGCGGTGACCGCCTCGTCCCGTCAGTCAGGCACGCAAGGCGCGATCCAGGCGTTGCTCGGTCCCGCAGATTCCAGGTAGCAGGCCGTCGGCAGGGCGATTTTCGATCGACGGTATCGGTATTGCGCTATTCCTCCCGCTCGGCGTGTTCGATCGCATCCGCCAGCTGCTGGATTTCCTGGTCGGCGGCATCTCCCGGCATGAAGCTTGTGACCGACTGACCGCTGGTGAAGCAGCGGACGAAGGCTGTGCGGGCGGCGACCGGCGGCGCAACGGTCTCGCCAAGCCCGCTCAATTCATCGATCAACTGCCGTCCCTCAAGCGTGCGGCGGTCGAGCCTGTTGGGCACAAGAATTACCTTGATTCGATCGCGCCGGTGCCTTCGCGCTGCGTCGATGATCGCAAGGGTCTGCAGTGTCGCGTCGAGATCGAGGCCGGAGGGCGTGCATGGCACAAGGATCAGGTTGGCAAGGGCGATTGAGGCGCCCATCTCACGCGCATTGGGAGCGGTATCGATGACCACGATGCCGGCTTGGATGCTGCGCACCTCCTGGGCCCAGGCGGACACAGATGTTTGCTCCAAAGCCATCTCGTAGACGGGAAATTCGAGATTGCCCGGCTCCGCCCACTGCGAAGCAGAGCGTTGAGGATCGCTGTCGACCAGCGCAACGTCATGTCCGCGGCGAGCGAGTGCGGCGGCGGCGCACACCGCGATCGTGGTTTTGCCGACACCGCCTTTGCGTTGGGTAACCGTGATAATCCTCCGCATCGGTCCGGGAAAGCTCATGCGGTCGTCATAATAACATGATCTCACATTTTCCTGCAAAGCACCTGCCAGCGTTACCTCCCTCTTAACCGATCATCACAAATCAACAATCAGCCCGAACCAAGCCAGGGCAATCTTCGCATGCGTCCCCTCCGCTACGAATTGCGAATGGCTGGCGCCTGATCGGCCAAAAACCGACCAAAAAGCCTGGATAATTCCTCTTTAAGGCATGCTCCCGGCTTTAAGGCATGCTCCCGGCTCCCTCAGTCCGCCCGTCAGGGATAATATCAGTCAAATGTGCGTTAACAGCGCGTGAATTTGATCCTTGACACAGTCCGCCGCCCGACATTAACATACGAATAACAAATGTCGCGGCGCATCATAACATTACCATAATGGGATGATGTCTTCTCGCATGGCGTGACCGTTTTCGTTCTGATTCAAGCTACAGCACCTTCGAGCCGCAGCATATTAGCGTCGATTGGCGTCGACCGAGGTATCTGCTTCGCCACAGATCTTGGGGAATCCAGTCAGAGGGTACCATGGCCGTTTCCTACTTAACGAAGACCGAACTGGATCATTTCGTCCAGCATAACGGGAATATTGAGGCGGGCGTAAGATCAGCGCTGATCGATTCGCTCGAACAAAGCGGTGTCTTCCACGACACCGATGACAGCACGAGGGGCTGGCTGCAGTCCGGGCCGTTTTCTGGCGGATCGGTCCCGCCGGTCATTCAGATTTTGGACGTGTCGCAATCAACGAACGTCCAGACAAATCCCAACCTGAAAGCGATCATCCTGGATGACCATAGCGCCAAGCTGGACGTGACTGGCGGCGACAACGACATATTTGTCGCGGCGGGCAGGGGCTCGGACACCATCAACCTGCACGACAGCGGCAATGACACGGTCTATGGCGGCAGCGGCAACGATGAGATCCGCGGAGGCCATGGTGACAGTTCGTTGTTCGGCGGCGCCGGCAATGACAGCATCTTCGGAGGCACCGGTAACGACACGTTGGACGGCGGTGCCGGCAACGACTACCTGGTATCGGGGGCGGCGGCGTCAGGCGCGGGCGGCGGAGGCCAGCCGCACGAAGCCAATCAGCGTGTTGCCAGCGCGGACAACCAGGTCTTCGGAAAGGGCAACGGCCATGGGGATGACCATGGCAAAGGTCACGGGAATGACCACGGCAAGGGGCACGGCCACGGCCATGGCCATGGCCACGGAGATGACCACGGTAGTGGTCAGGGACCCGGCGGCAGCGGTGATCAAGGATCCGGCGGCAATGTGCAGGGGCACAGCACGCTGCTCGGCGGCGCTGGAAACGACACGCTGGTTGGCGTGCAAGGCGATGTCATGCAGGGCGGTGCGGGCAACGACGAGTTCTGGCTGGTTGACGGCGGCGCTTCGGGAGCCAATTCGACGCTCGAGGGCGGCGCCGGCAACGACACCTTCCATGTCCAGACGCATCATGGCAACGATACGATCTTCGGCGGCGCTGGCAAGGATACCGTCGACTTCACCGGCCGTTCGTTCTTCGACGTGGACAAGATCGGCGTCGATTCGAGCACAAACACTTACACGCTCCACTTCAGCGATGACCAGACGATTGCGGTCAGTGGAGTTGAGGATCTCCACTTCAGCGATCAGATCGTCACCCTGCCGAAACTTTCGTAGTTCGGCTGCTGAAGGACGCGACATGCGAAAGTCCCGCCTTCCGGCGGGGCTTTTGCTTTTGGCGGCTTCGGCAGCCGTCATGTATCTGGAAGGGCGCATCCGCTGCTTTAATGACGGTTTGTCAGGCACGCACGATGCTGCTTTCCCCTACGGTCAGGCCTTCGCGCGGTCAGGCCGTTTACAAGCGGCTATGCGGCAATGACGTTTCCAGGCTCAAGGCACGTGATGCTTCAATTTTTTAGTAAAATGAATTCGTGATAGGAAGATGCCTTGAAAGACAATTTATGCCTTTGTGAGGCCACATCGATAGGATGATGGTAGGTCGGCCGGAGCCGTGTCGTTCAACTCGCTTCCGATAGCTCCGATCGGGATGTTGTTAGGAGCCGATCTTGTCCGGTATCAAGCACTTGCTCAATGCGGGCTCCGGGCCTGGACCAGCGCGACGAATTGCTCAGATGATCCATGAGCAGGATCTGAAAGAAGTGCGGTTCGACATCGATCCCGGCGTCCAACCCGATGTCGTCGGTTCGATCCTCGAACTCGAGAAGTCGTTCGAGCCGCAGTCGTTCGACGTGATATGGTCGTCGCACGTCCTTGAACACCTTTATGCGCACGACGTTTTTCCCACCCTGCGCCAGTTCCAGCGGATTCTGAAGCCGGATGGGTTCGCCCTGCTGATGACGCCGGATATCGAAGCCGTCGCTCATTTTATCGTCGCGCAAGGCATTGCCGCCGTCGCCTATCATTCTCCGGCAGGCCCCATCAGACCGCTCGACATGCTCTACGGCCATTCCCGCGCAATCGAGGAAGGCCACGTGCATATGGCCCATCGCACCGGATTTACCGCCGAGCGGCTCGGCAATCTGTTATTGATGGCGGGCTTTCCCACCATCTCGGTGGCGACGGAAAATTTCGAGGTCTGCGCATTGGCGCTGATGCCGGGGGCCGATGACGCGGCTATCAAGAAGACTTTGTTAGGAAGCGGCTTTAACTTTCAGGAGGTGGCGGCCTGAAACGGTCAACGATGCTAGATGATTAATTCGACGCGTTTTCGTTACGCGAACCGGATGCCATCGTCCGGTCAAGCCCGAGGACATGCTTCGCTCGAAAACGCTATGGCCAGGCTCTGCCGACTTGTCTTCGGATACCATGGGGGCATTATGGCAGCGATGCAAGCATCGGAACCCAGCCAGCCGCCTGGAGCGCATCCGGCGAAAGCAGAATTGCCTTCAATGCGCTATCCATTTGTTTTTACGTAATTTCCAGAGAAGCCGGTCCGCGCTTTTGCTCCCTCCTCTGCCACGCCGCCGCCGGACGCCGAGAAACAATGGGGCCTCCCCCAGCAATGCCCGGCTATCACTCCAATGTTCGTGTTTCCGTCACTTTTATTGTGTCTAATGTTATTGATGAGAGCATATTATCGTTCAGGCTGGAATGATACATACGCTTTCGATAGACAATAACAACAGACCGGGTTTTCATGATCGCGCAATCCGTCGCCGAGAGTGCCGATATCGATCCGCTGCTTCCGTCCGGACTCGAATGTCTGGTTATCGTCGCACGGCAGCACGGGCTGCATCTCACCTCGACGCAGCTTATCAAGGACAACCTTCTTGGCGGTGAAGAGGTGCTTCCCGGCCAGCTCGTCCGCTGCGCCGAAAAAGCCGGCATGCGATCGAAGCACGTTCAACTCGATTGGGACGGGCTTTCGCATCTAAAAAAGGCACTCCCGGCCATCGTTGGTTTGCGCAATGGAAGCTACATGGTGTTGTTGCGCGTTGATGGAGACGCCAACAATACGCGGGTCGCGTTGAGGGATCCGAACGCGGCGGAAGATGCGCTGCTTGTGATCGATCGGCCGCGTTTCGAGGATATCTGGTCCGGGGATATCATTCTCGCCAAACGCAACTACGATATCGCCGACGAATCCCAGCCATTCAGTTTCGGTCTTGTCGCGGCATTGATATTTCGCGAGCGGCGCATCGTCCGTGATGTGGCGATCGCTGCGCTGGTGCTCGGACTTCTCGGCCTCGCGCCGATCATGTTCTGGCGCCTGCTGTCGGACAAGGTGCTCTTCTATCACGCTTACAATACCTTCTATGTGCTTTGCCTTGCGATGCTGATCATCATCGCATTCGAAGCGATGTTCGCGTTCCTCAGGCAAGTCCTTGTTCATCAACTGACAACCAGGCTTGACGTCAAGCTGTCCACTTACGTCTTCGAAAAGGTTCTCAATCTTCCCATCGACTATTTCGAGCAGACTGCGGTCGGCCTCGTCGCGCGCGACATCCGGGAAGTGTTCCGCATCCGCTCGTTTCTGATGGGCCAGTTGTTCGGCACGCTGCTGGATTCGACGACGCTGTTTTTCTTCCTGCCTGTCATGTTTTTCTTCAGCCCGGTCATGACCCTGATCGTCCTGGCGCTGTCGGGGATGATTGTCGGGTGGTTGATCCTGATGCTGCCGGCATATCGCAAGGCGTCGCATGCCGTCCTGGTCGCGGAAGGCGAACAGGGCGCGTTTCTGGTACAAACGCTCAACGGCATCCGAACGGTGAAATCGCTGGCGCTCGATGCGCGACAGCGCCATTTCTGGGATGTGCTGGTTGCGCGGGTCGCCAGGGCAAGATTGGCGGAAGGGATGACCGGAAACGCGATCCAGGCGGTGGTGCGACCGCTGGAACGGCTTGCGGTGAGCGGCTCTTATGCGGTCGGCGTGTATCTCGCGCTGACGAACAGCGACCCTGTTTTTATCGGTGCGTTGTTTGCATTCCTGATGCTGTCGCAGCGGGTGTCGGCCCCGCTGATGCAGATGGCCCAGTTGATCAATCAATATGATGAAGCGCGGAGCGCGGTCGCCACCGTCCGCAACCTCGTGAACCAGCCTGCCGAGGAGGGGCGTTCCGGGCATGGCGTCCGCTCGCCGATCGAGGGCAGGGTGGAATTTTCAAACGTCACCTTCAGGTATAAGGGCGCCGTCTCGCCGACGCTGAATGGCGTTTCCTTTGAAGTAAACCGGGGAACAACGCTCGGCGTGATGGGCAAGAGCGGTTCCGGAAAGACCACGATCACGCGACTCCTGCAGCGATTGCATTCCGATTACGACGGACTGATCAAGATCGACGGGATCGATGTTCGTGAATACGATGTCGATCATCTGCGCAGGAACGTCGGCATTGTTCTGCAGGAAAACTTTCTTTTCAGCGGGACGATACGCGAGAACATCTGCGCGGCCGTGCCGGACGCCACTTTTGATGACGTCGTCAAGGCGGCGCGGCTGGCGGGCGCCGAGGAGTTCATCGACAAGCTGCCGCGCGGTTATGAAACCCGTGTCTATGAAGGATCGCCCAATCTTTCCGGAGGGCAGCGGCAACGCCTTGCGATCGCGCGGGCGCTGATCGTCGATCCACCCATTCTCATCCTTGACGAGGCCACGAGCGCGCTCGATGCCGACAGCGAAGCCATCGTGAACGGCAACATCACGCGGATAGCGAATGGCCGGACGCTGATCATTATCTCCCATCGCTTGTCCTCGCTGACGGCGGCGGACGCCATCCTCGTGCTCGACCGCGGAGTGGTCGACGATATCGGACGCCACACGGAGTTGCTGGAGCGGAACGATATCTACAGTTCGCTTTGGTATCAGCAGAACACCCATCTCGCGCCGACGGTCCGCAGCGACAGGCCGAAACTCCGGAGCCCGACCCTTGTCCCATAGCCAGGCTGCGCTCGCGACCGTTCGTCAATTCCAGTCGGAGACCGACGCAATCCGTGAGGCGGCCGAGCCGCTGGCCACGCGTGCCACGCTGTTCGTACTTTCCGCATTCCTCGTTTCGATTATCGCAATTCTGTGCCTGACGCGGGTCGACCGCGTCATCACCAGCCTCAATGGCAGCATCGTGCCGGCTGGTCATGTCAATGTCTTGCAGGCGCTGGATCCCTCGATCATCAAGACGATCAACGTGCGCGAGGGCGAGCAGGTACAGACGGGGCAACTGCTCGCCACGCTTGACGCAACCTTCACCTCCGCCGACCTGACGCAGGCGAAGTTGCAGATCGCGAGCCTGGAGACGCAGGTGGCGCGGGACGAGGCCGAGCTGAATCAGAAGCCGCTCGTATTCGCCAACAAGTCGGACCCGGATTTCCAGAAATATGCAGCCCTGCAGAAAGCGCTCTACGGGCAGCGCGTGGCTCAGTATACCGCCCAGATCAACAGCTTCGAGTCGAAGATCAAGGAGACCCAGGCGACGATCGAGAAGCTTCGCGGCGACGATGCCCGATATCGGCAGCGCGATGATGTTCTGGAAAAGATCGAGAAGATGCGCACGACGCTCGCGGAGCACGGCACGGGATCGCAGCTCAACATGTACGTCTCCCAGGACGCCCGGCTCGAATTGCTGCGGACGCTGGAGAATACGCATAATGGCCTGATCGTGGCGCAGAATACCCTGGGATCCGTCATCGCCGATCGCGACGCCTTCAAACAGCAATGGTTCGCGCAATTGAGCCAGGATCTGGTGACGACGCGTAACAAGCTCGATGAAGCGAGGGCGACCTACGAAAAGGCGCTCAAGCATCAGAACCTGGTGCGCTGGACCGCTGCCGAACCCTCGGTGGTGCTGACGATGGCGAGGCTTTCGGTCGGCTCGGTGCTCAAGCCGGGAGATCCTTTCATCACGCTGATGCCGATCGACACCAAGCTCGAGGCGGAAATCAGGATTTCCTCGCGCGATGTCGGGTTCATCCGTGCCGGCGATCCATGCACCATCAAGGTTGACGCCTTCAATGCGGCGGAGCACGGCACGGCGAGCGGGAATGTGCGCTGGATCAGCGAGGGCGCGTTCACGACCGACGATGACGGCAAACCGCTCGACTACACCTACTACAAGGCGCGGTGCTCGGTGGACGCATATAATTTCAAGAGCGTGCCAGGCAACTTCCGTCTGATTCCGGGCATGACCCTGCAAGGCGATATCAATGTCGGTACGCGTTCCGTCGCGATGTATCTGCTCGGTGGAATGCTGAAGGGCATTCACGAGGCTATGCGTGAACCATGATGCTTTCACCGCGATCGTTTCTGGATTGGATTCGTCCAGCGTCCAAAATGTCCCGCGCCGGCCCTTTCGAGCAGGGAGTGGCTGCATATGAGCGCGGTCGTTACCTGGAAGCGATCAGGTGCTGGAAGCTGGCGTCGGAGGCCGGCCAGGCCGAAGCAGGCTACCGAATGGGGATGCTCTATGTGAAGGGCGAGGGCGTCGTCAGGAACGTGCCCGATGCCGTGGCATGGTACGAATGGGCGGCGCAGCTCGGTAACGTCGAAGCGCAGTTTCAACTCGGCTTGATCCTTCTGCATGGGGACAAGCCGCTGCTCGGTCCCTATCGCCACGAAACGTGGCGCAGGTCTTCCGCCGTGCGGCTGGGCGAAAAAGCATCGGACATCCATCATCTCGTATTTCCGTATGGAACGAGCGTGGAAAGGGACGTCGAGGCGGCCTTCGGCTGGATATCGGCCGCAGCCGAGGGAGGCAAAGCAGAAGCGCAGACGGTTCTCGGCAACATGTATTGCGAGGGGCTCGGTTGCGAGAAGGATTTCGATACAGCGCTCGGATGGTATCTGGCCGCGGCGGATCAGGACTGCGCCGCCGCGGAATTCGCGCTTGGCGACGTCTATTATCAGGGCAAGGGCGTTCCCGTCGATTTCGAACAGGCAGCAAGCTGGTATCGCAAGGCGGCCGAACGGGATCACGTCAGGGCACAGGTTGCGCTTGCGTTCATGAACCTGAAAGGAACGGGCATGCCGGAGGCTCCGGCGGAAGCCGCTCGCCTGTTCCATAACGCGGCCAGGCATGATGATGCGATCGCGCTCTACAATATCGGCCTGTTGCGTCTGAAAGGCCATGGCATCGCGAAGGATATCGACCGGGCCGAAACTGCGCTGCGCAAGGCGGCGCGCAAGGACTACTTTCCCGCAATCCAGGCTTTAGCCGATTTTTATTCGCACGGCGCGGGCGCCGAACCGGATTTGAGGGAAGCGGCCGTCTGGTACGAAAAGGCAGCCGAGCGCGGTGACGTGCAGGCGCAGTTTTTCATGGGCCGCTTTTATGCGACGGGAATCGGCGTCGGGCCGAATATCCGTCAGGCTGCGAAATGGTTCGAGCGCGCGGCCGGCAATGGCCATGCGACCGCCGCGTTCAACATCGCCATCTTCTATCTCAACGGTTCCGGCGTCGAACGCAACGTGAAAGCCGCCATCGAGTGGTTCGAGCGC
>JBIQHO010000488.1:0-1955 GCA_044508545.1 Bradyrhizobiaceae bacterium
TCGGCGGGCGCGTGCTCGATGTCGGCGTCGGCACCGGGCTGTCGCTGTCGGACTACGCGCGCAGCACGCGGCTGTGCGGGGTCGATATCTCCGAGCCGATGCTGCGCAAGGCGCAGGAGCGGGTGAGAGCGCTCAAGCTCGACAACGTCGAGGTCCTGGCGGTGATGGACGCCAAGAACCTAGCCTTCGCGGATGAATCGTTTGACGCCGTGGTGGCGCAATACGTCATCACCGCGGTGCCCGACCCGGAAGCGACGCTGGACGATTTCGTGCGCGTGCTGAAGCCGGGTGGCGAACTCATTCTGGTCAATCATATCGGCGCGGAAAGCGGCCCGCGCCGCGTGTTCGAACTGGCGTTCTCGCCGCTGGCGCGGCGGCTCGGCTGGCGGCCCGAGTTCCCCTGGGCCCGGCTGACGGCCTGGGCCGCAAGGCATGGCGGCATCACCCTGGAGGAGCGGCGGCCGATGCCGCCGATGGGGCATTTCTCGCTGATCCGCTACCGCAAGACGTGAGCCGTGCGGGTTGCCGTGTCGCGAAAGGGCGCGCCGCTCGCGCGCCCTTGGATGGTTGCTTGACAGCGGATTGTCCGGCTCCCTATAAGCGGCCCACTCGGGTTGGGCGGCATGGCTCGTCACCGGGCCGTTGGGCGGGGTAGCTCAGTTGGTTAGAGCACGGGAATCATAATCCTGGGGTCGGGGGTTCAAATCCCTCCCCCGCTACCAAAACCAAAGCCTCTGATTTCATTTATAAACTTCGGACTGTCATCGAAGCCTGTCGAAGGCTGCGTGTATTTCATCGAGCCGGCGACTTTGACAGGATCGGCCGCCGCGATGCCGCGCCGTAACGGATGCACGTCCGTGCGTTCTCGCCGCTGGACGATTGCCATTGCAATTCCCCGCCCGACATATAACATACATATGAGATATATCTTTCAGGCAAGTCTTGATCGAGGACCGCGATGACCAAGCATGTCAAAACGCCGCTTGAAGGCGTTCTGGTTTCGATCGCCGGATCGGCGAAGGCGCGTCGCGAAACCGATGCGCCTTGGGATGACGTGGCGCAGGCGTCCCTGGACTCATTCCCGGCCAGCGATCCGCCATCCTGGATCGCGCGCGGTTCGCGGCGGGTTACGGCCGCGGGCCGGCGTCGTCGCGTGACCGAGGGCGCGCGCCCAGATTGATGCCGAACCCCGATCATGAGCCATTTCGTCCTCGTTACGCTGCATCTGTTCGCTGCCATCATGTTCGTCGGGACCGTGTTTTTCGAGGTCATCATCCTCGAAGGCATCCGCAAGCCGGCCGGACGGGAGGTCATGCGGACGGTGGAAACCGAGATCGGCCGCCGCGCGCGCCGGGTGATGCCGTTCGTGATCGCGGTTCTGTACATCGCGGGGATTGCGATGGCATGGCAGTATCGCGACGTCCTCGCGCACCCGTTCTCAAGCAGCTTCGCGACGCTGCTTTCGATCAAGATCGTGCTTGCCATCAGCGTTCTCGGTCACTTCATCACGGCGATGACAATGAGCGCCCGCGGCAAGCTCAAATCCCATCACTTCAAGTTTATCCACCTGAGTGTGTTCTGCCACGTGGTACTGATCGTGTTTCTGGCGAAGGCGATGTTTTTCATCACCTGGTAGCCGCCGCGCCGCCCGCGCAGGGGAACGGGTAGCCCGACGCCTTGCCGTCGATCCGCTTGTTGTAGAACTGTCCCATCGATGGCGCGTCGAGCAGCGCCTCGAACGTCGCCTTCGGCATGTCGCAGAACTGGCGGTAGGTCGATCGCACTTCGAGAACGGCGAAGCGCCGCGTCTCGTCGTAACAAGCGCGGGAGATCATCGTGCTGCGGGTAATGTCGGTGCAGACGAACGGCGCCAGATCGATCGGCCCGGCATCGGTCACATCGACGACGTCGGCATCCGCGAAACTCGCGTTGCCGAGCGCAACGAACAGCAGAAC
>JBIQHO010000489.1:0-1948 GCA_044508545.1 Bradyrhizobiaceae bacterium
TTGCTCGGCGGTCCCGGCAGCCATTCCGCCGCGATTGATGCGCTGGCGGCGCAAACCTTGGTTAAGGGCGAGCCGTTGACCGCGCCCGCCGGGCGCGCCGACGATTTCGTCTGGCCGCGCCGCGAGGTCGGGCTTGAGCCGGCCAAGGCCGACGCGCCGGTTGCGACGAATGATTCCGCTCCGGCTCCGGCATCGCAGCCGAAGAAGCCGCGCGCGGCCCATTCCGCCGGACAGGCCCGTCCGGATGGCTCACCGGGATTCCGCCCTTCCTCACCTTCCCAGCAAGCGTCGAGACCGCGCGCCGTCTCGCGCCCGCCCGGAAATTCCGGACCGGCCGGATTTTTCTCGGACCTGTTCTCACGCTAGCTAGATCGGGGCCGCGCCACCAAAACGCTGGTCCGGCTCGTTGCGAGTGCGCGTGAAGAAACCCCTGCGTTTGAAAGTCGATCGGCGGACATGAGGTCCGTCGCGATCTTAGTCCCCGAGTTGCGCCCTGTAGTCGTCGAGCACGCCCTGCACGCGGTAGCAGCTCGCGACATCGGGCGTGAAACTCACCCACTTTTTTTCCGACTCGACGAACACTTGCGAATCCTTCCCGCCGCGCGCGCGGCCGGCCTCCATATTGGCCTTGTCGGATTTGGAAAGATAAGGAGCCAGCGCTTTCAGGAGATCGTCGGTCTGACCGGACGTGATCAGGCTTTGCTCCTCGCAACGCGCGGCGGCCGCGAAAAAAGAACCGGCGCTGACGGCGACGCTACGCGACATGGCCCATCCGGGCGTCGGAATGACGACGATCAAGAAAACGATCCAACGCGATGCCGCCACTTTCGCCGCCCCCTCACTTTGGCGTGAGAGTAACGTGCGGCGGATCACGATCAATTCACAGATTGTCTCTGTGCACTGTTACGTTTGCGTGTGTGGATGACCGGACAGGTTCAACATTCCTGACGCAATTGTCCGCAACGATTTCCAACAGCTGCGCGAGCGTTGTTTGCATCTGTTATAATCGAGGTTTTATCGGTAATCGCAGCGAAGAACAGCTTCACGCGGCTCACTGCGGCAACGTGGTTGTGCCCATCAGCGTCTGGTCGATCGAGCGTGCGCACAGGCGCCCTTCGCGAATCGCCCACACGACCAGCGACTGTCCGCGGCGCATGTCGCCCGCCGAAAACACCTTAGGCAGCGAGGTGCGATAGTCCTGCATGTTGGCGCGGACATTGCCGCGCTGGTCACGTTCGAGGCCAAGCGTCGTGAGCATGCCCTCGTGCACCGGATGCACAAAGCCCATCGCAAGCAGCACGAGATCGGCATCGAGTTCGAACTCGCTGCCGGCGACCGGCTTGAATTTGTCGTCGACGCGAACGCAATGCAGCCTGGACACCTTGCCGTCCGTGCCGGAAAACTTCCGTGTCAGCACCGCGTAGTCGCGCTTGGCGCCCTCGGCCTGACTCGATGACGTGCGCATCTTCAACGGCCAGTTCGGCCAGGTCAGCGCCTTGTTCTCATGCTCGGGCGGCGCAGGCATGATCTCGAGCTGCGTCACCGACTTCGCGCCTTGCCGGAACGAGGTGCCGATGCAGTCGGAGCCGGTGTCGCCGCCTCCGATGACGACCACATGCTTGTCGGTGGCGAGAATATCCGGCGTCTCGAACTTTTCGTTGCCGTTGCGGCGGTTTTGCTGCGGCAGAAAATCCATCGCGAAGTGAATGCCGCCGAGATCGCGGCCGGGGATCGGCAGATCGCGCGGAGCTTCCGCGCCGCCGGTCAGGGCCACCGCGTCGTAATCCTTGACAAGCTGCTGTGGATCGATCGCGCCGGCTGAATTGCCGCCGACCGGGCTGCCGTAATGGAAGGTGACGCCCTCGGCCTCCATCTGCTTCAGGCGGCGGTCGATGATATGCTTTTCCATTTTGAAATCGGGGATGCCATAGCGCAGCAGACCTCCGCC
>JBIQHO010000060.1:0-14205 GCA_044508545.1 Bradyrhizobiaceae bacterium
CCGCCAACGAGATCCTCGGTGACGAGGCTAAGCGCAAGCAGTTCGACCGCGGCGAGATCGGCGCCGACGGCAAGCCGCGCTTTCAGGGTTTCCCGGGCGGCGGTGGTCCGCGCGGCGCGCGGCCCGGCGGTGGTTTCGAGCAGTATGGCTTTCGCGGCGGAAGTGGCGGTCCGGGCCATGACGGCGGCGGGTTTGAGGACATCCTCAACAGCATGTTCGGTGGCGGTCCGGCCGGCGGTGCGCGGGGCGGACGCCGCGGCGGCGCGCAGTTCGACTTCGACACCAGCACCTTCGGCGCGCCTGATCTCGATCTCAATGTCACCATGACGGTGTCGCTGGAGGAATCGGTCAAGGGTGGCGACAAGCGCATCCGTCTGCCCAGCGGCAAGGAACTCAACGTCAGGGTTCCGGCCGGCGTCGTCAACGGCCAGCAGATTCGGCTGCGAGGACAGGGCGACACCGCGCCCGGCCATCGCCCGGGCGATCTCCTCATCACGGTGACCGTGGCGCCGCATCCGGTCTTCAAGGTCGATGGCAGCGACCTGCGCGCCGACCTGCCGATTACCCTCTATGAGGCAGTGCTGGGCGGCAAGGTGCGGGTGCCGACGCTGGGCGGCGCGGTCGAACTGTCCATTCCGAAGAATACCTCCGGCGGCCGCACCTTTCGTCTCAAGGGCAAAGGCATTCCGAAGGGTGGCGCATCCGGCGATCTGTTCGTCACCACGCGCATCATCCTGCCTGACGGCAACGACGCCGAGCTTGAGGACCTGATGGAGAAATGGCGCGACGTGCACCCCTACAATCCCCGCCGCGACCAGGGATAGAGCCTTTCCAGCGAAGCGTCGATGCGGTTTGCGTCCCCGTTCGCCAATCCGGCATGACTAAGCGACGAGTCTGGTTTCAACGCAGTTGAAACCGACTCTGGCCTCCTTGTCCTTCGCAGTCGCTGGCAAACGCATTGAGCAGCGCATTGAATGTTTCCGCCTGCTCCCACTGCGGAATGTGGCCGGCATCGGGGATACTCTGGACTGCCCCGCGCCACAGCGTTGGCATCGCCAGCGTTTTGACGTAATCGCCGTTGATGAGCTGGTCCTCCGCGCCGTGCAGCACCGCGAGCGGCCGGGTCAGGCTGGCGATAACCTCGACCTCGTCACGGAAACCGTCCGGCGTGATGCTCGCGCCGAGGACCTTGCGTGCGCGGCCGTCCGTCCGCAGCACGTCGTCGATCATGAAGGCCGGCAGGTCGGCGACGCCCGGTCTGAAAGCCGCGGCGACATAGCCCTTGGCCTGTTTTTCGGTGAGATCCTGCGCAAAGGTGCAGGCCATCGCCGGATGCATCAGAAACGCCTGCTTGACTGCGGGGGGAAACGCAAACGGCGGCGTGCCGAAGATCGCAAAACCCTTGGCCTGCGGCAGGTTAGGTGCGGCCTCCAGCACGATATGTCCGCCGAGGCTCCAGCCGACGAAAATTGCGTCCGTTGCATCCAGGTGCTCGGCGACATGGCGCATCACGCGCGCATGGCCCGGCATGGTGTAGGCGGAGTCGGGATCGGCCGCGTTGTCGGACTCGCCGTGTCCCGGCAGATCGAATGCGATCATGCGATGCGCCCTGCCGAGATTTCCATCCAGTTGTCGCGCAAAAGCCTTCGACGACGCCGAGTTGCCGTGAACCAGAACGATGGCGCTGCCGGTGCCGACGGATTGCCGGTACGCAATCCGGCCCGCCTCCGTGGTGATGCTTCCGGTCGTTATCATGGGCCCCTCTCCGCGCGTGATGTCGCGCGCGACCATGACCAAAATATACCGGCCGGGAAAGGGGCTTGCGTCTTCGTTCTCGATGCCCTGGCCGCAGTTCAGCGGCGTATCGCCGCTGACGTATGTCGTCGGGCCGAAATGGTGTATATCCCGGAGCACCCCGCCCCGCCGATGCCAGATCCTGTCCTCTTGATATGCACACCATCTACTACATCCGCCACGGCAAGACCGAATGGAACGCCGATGGCCGCTTCCAGGGACTGCAGGACATTCCGCTCAATGATCTCGGCCGCGCCGAGGCGGTGAAGGCGGGTGACATTCTGCGCAATCTGTTTGCGCGCGAGGGTCGCGATCCCCTCGGATTGGGCTTCGTCACGAGCCCGCTGTCCCGCGCGCGCGGCACCATGGAATTGATGCGCGGCGCGTTGAGCCTGCCGCCGCACGACTATTCAGTCGACGAGCGCTTGCGCGAGGTCGGTTACGGCCACTGGGAGGGCCTGACGCTTGCGCAGATGAAGGCCGCCCATCCCGACGTCTTCGCGGCCCGCGAGGCCGACAAATGGAGCGTGGCGCCGCCGGGCGGCGAAAGCTACGCCTCGGCCACGTCGCGGTTGCGCGATTGGTATCACTCGCTGAAGTCGGGCACGGTGGCAGTGGCGCATAGCGGTACGGCTCGGGCGCTGCTGGTCGTGCTCGGCCTCCAGACGCCGCAAGCGGCCGCCAGTCTGCGGATCGAGCAGGGCGCGGTGTATGTCCTGCGCGAGGACGGACTGGCGAAGCATAGCTAGTTCGGACAGCGCATCCGTTTTTCCTCTTCCTTTGCGGGAGGGTGGGTGATGCCTTAGCGAGAGGCTTAACGCCTGCTCGATTTCGCTTCGCTTCTTCTCGCTTTCGCCGCAAGGAGAGAGGGTTTGACGCATCGGACCCTGCACGTTACCACACGATAGTAAGTCAGTGCTGACTGATACAATCGCAGGTCTGCTTATCCTATGTCCCACAACACCTTCGGCCATCTGTTCCGCGTCACGACCTTTGGCGAGAGCCATGGGGTCGCGATCGGCTGCGTGGTCGACGGTTGCCCGCCGCAGCTTGCCCTGACGGTCGAGGAGATCCAGCGCGATCTCGACCGCCGCCGTCCCGGCCAGTCGCGATTCACCACGCAGCGGCAGGAGGCTGACGCGGTGAAGATCCTGTCCGGAGTGATGCCGCATCCCGAGACCGGCGAGCAGGTGACCACCGGCACGCCGATCGGGCTGCTGATCGAGAATACCGACCAGCGCTCGAAGGATTATTCCGACATCAAGGACAAGTTTCGCCCCGGCCACGCCGATTTCACCTATGAGGCGAAGTATGGGCTGCGCGACTATCGTGGTGGCGGGCGCTCGTCGGCGCGCGAGACGGCGATGCGGGTTGCGGCCGGCGCGATCGCGCGCAAGATCGTGCCGGGCATGAGCGTGCGTGGCGCGCTGGTGCAGATGGGGCCGCACAAGATCGACCGCGAGAAATGGGACTGGGACGAGATCGCGAGGAATCCGTTCTTTTGTCCCGACAGGGACAAGGCCGCGTTTTTCGAAAGTTATCTCGATGGCATCCGCAAGAGCGGCTCTTCGATCGGCGCCGTGATCGAGGTGGTGGCCGAAGGCGTGCCCGCGGGACTTGGCGCGCCGATCTATGCCAAGTTGGACGGCGATCTCGCCGCGGCGCTGATGAGCATCAATGCGGTGAAGGGCGTCGAGGTCGGCGCGGGCTTCGAGGCCGCCGCGCTCACCGGCGAGGAAAATGCCGACGAGATGAGGATGGGCAATGACGGTCCGGTGTTCACCTCCAACCATGCCGGCGGCATTCTGGGCGGCATCTCGACCGGCCAGCCGGTGGTGGCGCGGTTCGCGGTCAAGCCGACCTCGTCGATCCTGTCGCCGCGCAAGACCGTCGATCGCAACGGCGCCGAGACCGATATCTTCACCAAAGGCCGCCATGATCCCTGCGTCGGGATAAGGGCGGTGCCGGTGGGCGAGGCCATGGTCGCCTGCGTGCTGGCCGACCATTTCCTGCGTCATCGCGGCCAGATGGGCGCGCGCTGAGGCTCCTTGCGGCCGCTATTCTTCCGGCTCGGTGGTGAACAGCAGCGGAAACCCCATTTCACGGCCGGCGTCGGTGGCGCGGGTGGCCTTGGTCTCCGCGATATCCTTTGCGAACACACCGACGACGCAGGAACCGAGCCGGTGCGCGGTGATCATCACATTGTGCGCATGATCCTCGGTCATGCCGAATTCGGCCTTCAGCACCGCCACGACGAATTCGCGCGGCGTGTAGTCATCGTTATGCAGAATGACCTTGTGCAGACGCGGGCGCTCGGTTCTTGTTTCAACCTTTGTCCGCGGTTTGATGGCGGTATGGCTCATTCCGGCTCAACCTTCGACTGGAGTGTTTTCGGGCACCGGTTCGCGCAAATAAAAAGACGCGTCAAATATGGAACTGCAGCCAACAAGAAGCTAACTGCAGGATATAGCGTGGACGGCAACTGCAAAAGGGGCAGGCTACCTGGCGCTGCCCAGCTTTCCGCTCAGCCGCGCGGGCCGCGTCGAGGGGACTTTCGATTTTCATCTTCAGTCGTGTTTTTGGTGGATGGTATTTGCGCCCATGCCAGGATCTGACTCAACGCCGGGCGGGTTTCGTGGCGCCGCGGCTCGCGTCGGGTGCTGGCGCCGCTGTGGCGGGTCGCGTGCTGGACATCGCGGGCGCGATTCTCGACGCCTTGGACGCCGATTGCCGCGCGGCGTCCGACATTGTAAGGGATGGCTGCGCCGGGCGGTTGCATGCGCGACCTCCGGCCCGGGCCTGTAGCTCAATGGTTAGAGCCGGCCGCTCATAACGGTCTGGTTGGGGGTTCGAGTCCCTCCGGGCCCACCAGTGGTTTTCTTGACCTCCCCATCGTCACCTTGATGGCCGACCTTCATGGATGGCCGACCTTGATGGGCTTGCCGGCACAATGCGGTTGACCTGATCGTAAAGTGTTCGTAACGTCAACGAATGTTGACACATGCTCCGCTCGATCGGAGACGCATGAGCGGGAAGAAGCCTTCGGGCCGGGACGCGCAACAGCGTCTAGGCTGCGAGGGTGTGGTCACCCGTTTGCTGCGTAAGAGCTGCCCCGAAGCTGTCCTCACCGGGGTTTCCCGCCGGGGGGCGGTGAGCAGTCTCTGCGAACTCGGACGCGCGTCGGGCAGGAAGTTGCTCGATGAGGGCGCCGCCGGGATCATCGCGCGAACCCGCGCTGCGGAGGTTTAGCCCATGGCGGTGGCTTTTCCGTTCCCCGCGATCGTCGGTCAGGATGATATGAAGCTGGCGCTGATCGTCGCGGCGGTCGATCCGAAGATCGGCGGCGTGCTCGCATTCGGTGACCGCGGCTCGGGAAAGTCCACAGCCGTGCGCGCGCTCGCGTCGCTGCTGCCGACCATGCGGGCGGTTGTCGGGTGTCGCTATCACTGCGATCCGGACGCTGCCGTTTCATTATGCAACGACTGCCGGGCGCGGGCCGGCGAGGGCAAGCTGAAATCGCACCGGGTGCCGGTGCCTGTGATCGATCTGCCGCTCGGCGCGACCGAAGACCGCGTGGTCGGCGCGCTCGACCTGGAGCGCGCGCTTGCGCACGGGGAAAAGAGTTTCGAGCCCGGACTGCTGGCGCGCGCCAACCGAGGATTTCTTTATATCGACGAGGTGAATCTTCTGGAAGACCACCTCGTGGATCTGCTGCTCGATGTCGCCGCCTCCGGAGAGAATGTGGTCGAGCGCGACGGGCTCAGCATCCGGCACCCTGCGAAAATCGTGCTGGTCGGCACGGGAAATCCGGAAGAGGGCGAATTGCGCCCGCAACTGCTGGACCGGTTCGGCCTGTCCGTGGAGGTGAAGACGCCGGACGATCTGCCGACGCGCATCGAAGTGGTGAAGCGGCGTGATGCGTTCGAGACCGACCCTTCCGCCTTCGTCGCGCAATGGGCGGAGGACGAGGCCCGCATCCGCAGGAAAATCCAGTCGGCGCGGGAACGGCTCGACCGGGTGGCGGTGTCCGACGCGATGCGGACCAAGGCCGCGCAGCTCTGCATGACGCTCGGCACGGATGGGCTGCGCGGCGAGCTGACGCTGGTGCGCGCGGCCCGCGCGTTCGCCGCCTTCGCAGGCGCCAAGGCGGTCGCTGAAAACCATCTGAAGCGTCTTGCGCCGTCCGCGCTGCGGCACCGCCTGCGCCGCAATCCGCTCGACGAGTCCGGATCGGGCGCGCGGGTGGAGCGCGCGCTCGCAGAATGCTTTGCCGCATGAGCGCGGGCGCGCAGATCTGGCCGGATGCCGTCGCGGCCGCGACGCTGTTTGCGATCGACCCCGCAGGTATGGGTGGCGTTTGCGTTCGCGCCGGAGCGGGTCCTGTCCGCGATCGTTGGCTTGAGATTTTGCGCGGGCTGTTATCGCCGGCTGCGGCGATCCGGAAATTGCCGCCCGCCGTTTCCGATGGCGTGCTGCTCGGCGGACTCGATCTGGCCCGGACGTTGCGGGAAGGGCGGCCGGTGGTCGCGCGCGGCCTGCTCGCCGACATCGACGGCGGCGTCCTGCTCGCCGTGATGGCCGAGCGGCTCGCGCCGTCGATCGTGGCGCATCTTGGCGCGGTGCTCGACGCCCGCGCGGTGGTGATCGAGCGCGATGGCCTGTCGGAGCGGATTCCGTCGTGCTTCGGCGTCGTCGCGCTCGACGAGGGCATCGACGACGAGCGCGCGCCGGCCTCGTTGTGCGATCGCCTGGCGTTCGCGATCGACCTGTCGCCGGTGCCGCTCGCCGAGACCGGCGATGCCGGCGTCGCGGCCGGCGACATCGCAGCCGCGCGGCTTCGGCTGCCGGACGTGACGATCGTGGCGGATGCGGTGGAGGCTCTCTGTCATGCGGCGGCGTCTCTGGGCGTCGCATCGCTGCGCGCGCCGCTGCTGGCGGTCCGCGCGGCGCGGGCGGCCGCCGCGCTTGACGCAACTGAGGCGGTGCAGCGCGCGCATGTCGAGCTTGCCGCGCGCCTGGTACTCGCGCCGCGCGCCACGCGCTTGCCGGCGGAGGATCAAGAGCAGCGGGACGAGGCCGAACCGCCGCCCGAGGACAAGCCCGGCGATAAAGAGCAAGGCCGTCAGGACGACGCGCCGCTGGAGGATATCGTCCTTGAAGCGGCGCAGGCCGCGATTCCGCCCGATCTGCTGAAGCGGCTTCAGGAGGGCGCGCTGCGCGTCTCCCGCAATGCGAGCCAGGGCAAGCAGGGGCTGGCGCGGATGGGGCCGCGGCGCGGCCGTCCGGTCGGCGTGCGGCGGGGGCAACTCGGCGCGGGCGCGCGGCTGAACGTGCTGGAAACGCTGCGCGCCGCCGCGCCCTGGCAGCGGCTTCGCAGGCAAACGGAGGGAACTCAATCCGGCGCGGATGCGCGCCTCATGATCCGCAAGGACGATTTCCGCATCACCCGCTTCAAACAGCGAAGCGCGACGGCGACGATCTTCGTGGTGGATGCGTCGGGATCATCGGCATTGCAACGGCTCGCCGAGGTCAAGGGCGCGGTGGAGTTGCTTTTGGCGGATTGCTACGTGCGGCGGGACGAGGTCGCGCTGATCGCGTTCCGGGGCCGGGCGGCCGAACTGCTCCTGCCGCCGACCCGCTCGCTGACCCGCGCCCGGCGCAGCCTGGCCGCGCTTCCCGGCGGCGGCGGCACGCCGCTGTCGGCGGCGATCGGTGCTGCGGAAACGCTCGCGCTGGCAGTTCGCGGCAAGGGCCATGCGCCCACCGTCGTGCTGATGACCGACGGCCGCGCGAATGTGAGCCGCGACGGCAGCCCCGGCCGCGCCGCCGCCGAAGCCGAAGCCTGTGAGGCCGCGCGCCGGTTGCGCGCCACCGGCGTTCCGTCCGTCGTCATCGACACATCCGCGCGTCCGCAGCCGCAGGCCCAACGGATCGCGGCGGAAATGAGCGCGCGCTATGTCGCCTTGCCTTACGCCGACGCCGCGCGGCTGTCGCGCGCGGTGCAAATGAGCCAGTCGCCGCGCACCGGCTTATCGTGAGGAAACGATGGTCAACTTGCGCTTTCACGAGCTGATGACAATCTGTCTTGTCAGACCTCGACCCGACCGAGCAAGCCATGAGCGGCCGGCCGACGAACGCGGAGGAGGCCGGCCGATGTTGCAACCCTCGTCAAACGAACGCGCTTCGGGCATGGCTGCGCCCGGCAGCGTCACGATGCCGCCGCCGCTGCCCGGTCCGCGAATCGAACTAGACGACGCGCGCGCCGGACGTCTCGCTTTTTATGGGAACGATGCGGCGGCAGCCTCCGGAGGCGAGCCGCCCTTGCTGCTCGTGCACAGCATCAACGCGGCGGGCTCCGCCTACGAAATGAAGCCGCTGTTCGACCACTACCGCGGAAAGCGGGCGGTCTACGCGCTTGATCTTCCGGGCTTCGGTCTGTCCGACCGCCGTGAAAGAATCTATACGCCGCGCCTGATGACGGACGCGATCCATGCGGCGGTCCGTGAAATCCAGTCGCGCGCCGGCGATGGCGCGATCGACATCGTCGCGCTGTCGCTCGGCTGCGAGTTCGCCGCGCGCGCGGCGACCGAGACCCCCAATGCCTTCCGCAGCGTCGCCCTGATCAGTCCGACCGGGTTCGATCGCCGCGCCGCGCGCGCCGCCGAAAAAAATCCAAGCCCTGAGGGGACGCGGGCGATGCCATGGCTGCATCGGCTGCTCAATATTCCCTTGTGGAGACGCGGCCTGTTCGCCGCTTTGACGGCGCGCGCCAGCATCCGCTTTTTTCTGGAGAAGACCTGGGGCGCGAAGAACATCGACGAGGCGCTGCTCGACTACGACACCATCACGACCCACCAGCCGGGCGCCGAGAACGCGCCTTATTATTTCGTGGCGGGCTATCTCTTCAGCACCGGCATCCTCAAGCTTTATCAAAGCCTGTCAATGCCGGTGTGGGTGGCCCACGGCGTACGCGGCGACTTCGTGGACTTCGAGGAAACGCGCGCCGTGAAGCGGCTGCCGAACTGGAGCATCGAGGCGTTTCAGACCGGCGCCATGCCGCATTTCGAAATACCGGACGAATTCATCGCCCGCTTTGAAGCTTTTCTGAACCGGGCCAAAGCGGCGTCCGCGCGTGCGTCCTCACGTCAATCAGGTTGACGGTACGATGGGTTCAAGACTGTCATGGAGCGCCGACGGTTCCGGCTGGCCCAACCGCCAGGCCAGCCGCTTCGTCGAGGCCGCCGGGTATCGCTGGCATGTTCAGGTGCTGGGGCAGGGGCCGGTCGCGCTGCTGGCGCATGGCACCGGGGCCGCGACCCATTCATGGCGCGCGCTGATGCCCCTGCTGGCGAAGCAGTTCACGGTGGTCGCGCCGGATTTGCCGGGGCACGGGTTCACCGAGACGCCGCGCGCCCACCGGATTTCGCTCGTCAGCATGGCGCGGGATCTCGCCGCGCTGTGCGCGAAGCTGGAGGTGAAGCCGCAACTCGCGGTCGGTCACTCCGCCGGCGCGGCGGTCCTCGCGCGCATGGCGCTCGACAACATGATCGCGCCGAAGCTGATCGTCAGCCTCAATGGCGCTTTTCTGCCGTTCGATGGACTCGCGGCGTTCGTGCTGTCGCCGCTCGCCAAGGCGCTTGCGTTCAACCCGCTGATGCCGTGGATCTTCGCCCGGCGCGCCAGGGATCCGGCCGCCGTGCATCGGTTGATCGTCAACACGGGATCGACCATCGACGCGCAGGGCGAGCGGCTTTACGGCAGGCTGGTTTCGAGCCCCGCCCATGTCGCGGCGGCCATGCAGATGATGGCGAACTGGGATTTGCGCCCGTTGGTGCGGGACCTGCAGAAGCTCCGATGCGAGCTGCGTTTGATCGCGGCCGCGAAGGATCGGGCCGTGCCGCCCGATGTCGCGTGCCGCGTCCGTGAACTGACGACGAAGGCAAGATTGGAGATTGTGCCCGGTTACGGTCACCTCATGCACGAGGAGGCGCCGCAACTGACTGCGGTCATGATCGTGGAAGCGGCGGTCGCGAGGGGGATTATTGCGATGCAGCATGGAATGTCAGTTTAGTTTGACATTTTATCTGGCGCGTTTGTCAATTTAGATTTACGCTTCTTCCCATGCTCGAGGCCTCCTCACGCATGGTCGCGCGTCCGTCACGCGCCGATACGCGCCCGCATGCTGTCGTAATCGGCAGCGGGTTCGGCGGTTTGGCCGCGGCGGTGCGCCTGGGCGCGCGGGGCTATCGGGTGACCGTGGTCGAGAAGCTCGACGCCCCGGGAGGCCGGGCCTATGTGCACCGGCAGGACGGCTTCACCTTCGACGCGGGTCCCACGATCATCACCGCGCCGTTCCTGTTCGAGGAGTTGTGGCGCCTGTGCGGCCGCCGCTTGTCTGACGACGTGACGCTCCGTCCGGTTTCGCCATTCTATCGCATTCGCTTCGACGACGGCGCGCAATTCGACTGCTCGGGCGGTGCCGGGCCGATGCGCGAACAGATCGCGCGGTTCGCGCCGGACGACGTCGAGGGCTACGAGCGATTCCTCAAGGCCAGCGAGGCGATCTTCAAGGTCGGCTTCGAGGAGTTGGGCGACGTGCCGTTCGATTCCTGGACCGACATGGCCCGGATCCTGCCGGCGATGCTGCGGCTCAAGAGCTACCGCACCGTCTATGATTTCGTCGCCGCTTATGTTCGCGACGAACGGCTTCGCGTCGTGCTGAGTTTCCATCCGCTGCTGATCGGCGGCAATCCGTTCACGACCACGTCGATCTATTGCCTGATCGCGTTTCTGGAGCGACGCTGGGGCGTGCATTTCGCCATGGGCGGCACTGGCCGGCTGGTGGACGGGCTCGTCAGTCTGATCGAGGGACAGCAGGGCACTGTGCGTTGCAATGCGGAGGTCGCGGAGATTCTCACGCGGCGGAACGCGGCCGTCGGCGTGCGGCTCGCGTCGGGCGAAGTGCTCGACGCCGATATCGTGGTGTCGAACGCCGACTCCGCCTGGACCTATCGAAACCTTCTGCCGGGGATCCGGCGCAAGCGCTGGACCGACCGCCGCATCGACCGCGCGCGCTACTCGATGAGCCTGTTCGTGTGGTACTTCGGCACGCGCCGCCGCTACGAGGACGTCGCGCATCACACCATCCTGCTCGGCCCGCGCTATCGCGCGCTGCTCGACGACATTTTCGAGCGCAAGGTGCTGGCGGAGGATTTCAGCCTCTATCTGCACCGGCCGACCGCGACCGATCCCTCGCTGGCGCCGCCGGGATGCGATGCCTTCTACGTGCTGTCGCCGGTTCCGCATCTGGAAAGCGGCGTCGACTGGTCGTCGCAGGCGGAGCCGTATCGGCGCCGCATCGCGCAGGCGCTTGCCGCGACCGTGCTGCCCGGCCTTGAGCGCGAGGTCGTCAGTTCGCGGATGCTGACGCCGCAAGATTTCCAGGACCGGCTGTCGTCCTATCGCGGCGCCGCTTTCGGCCTCGAGCCGATCCTGACCCAGAGCGCCTGGTTCCGCCCGCACAACCGCAGCGAGGAGGTCGCGCGGCTGTATCTCGTCGGCGCAGGCACGCATCCCGGCGCGGGTCTTCCGGGCGTGCTGTCGTCGGCGCGGGTTCTCGACGACATCGTGCCCGATGCCCGTTCCCTGGAGGTGATGACGTGACGCCCGATTCCGATATTGCAGCCTGCAAGGAGCTGCTGCGCGGCGGCTCGCGCACCTTCTTCGCCGCCTCCCTGGTGCTGCCGCGCGCGGTCAGCGAACCCGCGATCGCGCTTTACGCCTTCTGCCGTCTCGCCGACGATGCCGTCGATATCGACGGCGGCCGCACCGACGCGGTCGCCCGGCTGCGCGAGCGGCTGGCCTGCGTCTACGCCCGCCGGCCGCATCCCTTGGCGGCGGATCGCGCGTTTGCGGATATCGTCACCCGCTTCGCGATCCCGCGCGAACTGCCGCAGGCCCTGCTGGAGGGCCTGACATGGGACGCCGAGGGCCGCCGCTATGAAACGCCCGACGCGCTTGTGGATTATGCCGTCCGCGTCGCCGGCACGGTCGGCGCCATGATGTCGTTGCTGATGGGCCGGCGCGATCCGTCCGTGGTGGCGCGCGCCTGCGATCTTGGCATCGCGATGCAACTCACCAACATCGCCCGCGATGTCGGGGAGGACGCGCGCGCCGGTCGTCTCTATCTGCCGCTGCAATGGATGCGCGAGGCGGGACTCGATCCCGACGCGTGGCTGGCCGATCCGCGTCACGGCGGCCGGATCGCCGCGGTGATCGCCCGCGTCCTTGCGCTCGCCGACGTATTCTATCGCCGCTCCCGCGCCGGCATCGGGGCGCTGCCGGCATCATGCCGTCCCGGCATTCACGCGGCTTGCCTGATCTATGCCGGGATCGGACGCGAGGTGGAGCGGCGGCGCTTCGATTCCATCTCCGGCCGCGCGGTCGTGCCGGCATCCCGCAAGGGTGCCTTGCTGCTCGCCGCCTTCGCCAGGTCGTTCGGCGCGCAAGGTCGGGTCAGCAATCATGTCGAGCCGGCCGCGCGTTTTCTGGTCGAGGCGATTGCATCGTCGCCTGCGCCTGCATCCGCCGTTCTTCCGGTCCGAACGCCGCGATGGCGCACCGGCGAACGGCTGTTGTGGGTGATCGACCTGTTCGAACGTCTCGAACGCCGCGATCGATTGTTGCGGTCCGGTCACGCGCCATGAACGGGATGGGCGGGCTCATCGAGTTCTGCGTCGTTGCGATGTTCGCGCTGGGCTGGGCGCTGCTCGAATGGCAGGGGCGGCGGCTCGACCGCAAGCGCGGCGAGCGCGAGCCGGGCGAGGGGCGAAGCGCCGGCGACTGAGAACCTCGCCCTACCATCGCGGCATGCGGAAGGGCAGCATCGCCTGCACGATCGGCATACGGAAACGGTCCAGCGACAGGCTCTCGTGAACGAGATCGACGGACTCGCCGAAGAAGCTCGCCGACACTTGCGAGCGCGCATAGAACGGCGCGTCCTCAAGCGTCCGCGCCACGGTTGGGGAAGACTGCGCGTCGCTGTGCGCCGTGCGCGCGATGCGCCAGCCCGTTGACGGCAGTCGGGTGCGCGGCGGCAGCGCGAGGCGGTCGATCGCGCCGGTCCGGTCGAGATGCAAAGCGAGGCTGGCGCTGTCGGCGCTGCCGCGCGCCGTCGTGTCGTAGGAAACGATCGTTCCTGTCCGGGTGCCGGCGCGAGACCATTCCCAGCCCCGGAAATCGTCTTCGAGAGGCGCTTCGCCGTGGTTCATGTCGAAATAGCCGGCGCCGAGCCACCGCATGGTGGGCGCCTGGAAATCGACCTGGACGCGCGAGCAGGCGGCGATCGGCCGCCAGTGGTGACGGCCGGCGGCGTCGAGCGCGAAGGTCTCCGCGGTCAGCGCGGACGGATAGACCCGGACGGTGCCCCGCAGGCGGGATGGAAGCGGACAGGTGACTTCGTCGATCCTGAAGGTGAGCGCCTCGCCGTCCCAGTCGATGCAACTCGGTCCGATCACGAATTCACGGGCGTCGCGGCGGATCGCGCCGCGGCGGCGCTCGGTCATCGCCCAGCATTTGCGCCTCTCGCCATAGAGCGCGACGTTGAGCGCGCAATGGTCGAGCGGGTCGGCCCGTCCGAGCCGGCGGGCGAGCGCGTAATAGGGCGAGAACACGCTGCCGACGAAGGCGATCAGCGTGATGCCTTGCCTGCCGTCGTCGCTCAGCGCGTCGACGTACCACCACGCATAGCCGTTTTTCGCGACGAGGCGGTCGAGCCCAGGTCCGCGATCAGGCTCGCCGCCGCCATCCGCCCCGACAGCGCCGCCATCGGCACGCCCGGTCCCGGATGCGCGCTCCCGCCCGCCAGATAGAGGCCCGGAAGCTTCGTTCGCGCACCTGGCCGCTGGAACGACGCCATCCAGCCGTGAGAACTGCGGCCGTACAGCGCGCCGCCCGTCCCCGGAAACATCCGCTCGAAGTCCGTCGGCGTGGTGACCTGCGTCAGCGCCGGAGTGGTCCTGACGGTGAGGCCGCATCGCTCCAGCATTGCGAAAACCCGCTTGGCGCATTCGCTGATCTCCTCGGATTGGAAACAGTGCCGGTCGCCGACCGGCGGCGCGTTGGCCAGCACGAACAGCCGCTCGTCCGCGGCAGGCTTGGCGGGGCCGTCGTCGCGATCCTGCGCGCAGACATAGACGGTCGGCTGGTCCGGCATGCGGCGATAGCCGAAGATGCTGTCGAATTCGGCGCGATAGTTGTTCGAGAAGAACACCGCGTGCCGCAGCAGCGGAAAGCCGCCGGTCGTGGCGATGCAACTCCACGTCATCGCCGACAGCGAGCGCGCTCTGTCGGGAACGTTGGTGGCGAACCGCGCGGTGTCGCGGCCGAACATGCCGCGCGCCAGTGCGGCGA
>JBIQHO010000490.1:0-1944 GCA_044508545.1 Bradyrhizobiaceae bacterium
TGCGATGCGTCAGGTCGCACCGCCGATCGGCGAGGCGCGCGACGACTTCGCCATCCTCGCCGATCTCGCCGCACGTCTCGGCGCCGAACATGCCTATACCGAAGGCCGCTCCGCGCGCGAATGGCTGGCCCACCTCTATGAGCCGACGCGACAGGCGCTCCTTGAGCAAGGCTGCGACGCACCCGACTTCGAGGAATTCTGGGCGCGCGGCGAACTGCTGCTGCCGTCGGAGCCAGACGATGGCGGCATCCTGCGCAGCTTTCGCACGGACCCGGAGCGCCACGCCCTGCCGACACCGAGCGGCAAGATCGAAATCTTTTGCGAAACTATCGCCAGCTTCAACTATGACGATTGCCCGGGCCACCCGACATGGCTGCCGTCCACCGAACCGCCGACCGACTCCGCGCCGCTTTTCCTTGTCGCCAACCAGCCGGCGACCCGCCTGCACAGCCAGCTCGATTTCGGCGGCTACAGCCAATCGCGCAAGGTCAACGGGCGCGAAGTGGCGCGGCTGCATCCGCATGACGCCGAAGCACGCGGGATCAAGGACGGCGACACTATCCGCATCTTCAACACGCGAGGCGCATGCCTCGCCGCCGCGCGCGTCACGGACGACGTGATGCAGGGAGTGATCCACCTTCCGACCGGCGCCTGGTACGATCCGGCGCCGAGCAATGGCCCCCATCCTCTTTGCGTCCACGGCAATCCCAACGTCCTGACGCGCGACATCGGCACGTCCCGGCTGGCGCAAGGATGCTGCGGGCAGATCACGGTCGTCGATTGCGAGCGATTTGTTGGCTCCGCACCGGCCGTGTCTGCCTATCAGCCACCGACCCCGGTGCGAACCGAAGTCAAACGCGCCCCGCAGGACAATTGATCGTCTTTCTCAAAATCAGGTTTCAACGCAAGGCCATTCATGGGACCGCTCGAAGGAATCCGTATTCTTGATCTGACCTCGGTCCTGATGGGGCCTTATGCCACCTCGATCCTCGGTGACATGGGGGCCGACGTCATCAAGCTCGAGAGTCTCGAAGGCGACATCATCCGCAAAGTGGGGCCAAGCCGCAGCGGCGAGATGGGCGGCATGTTCTTTCATGCCAATCGCAGCAAACGCAGCATTGCCGTCAACTTGAAAACCGAAGCCGGTCTCGATATCGCCTTGCGCCTTGCGAAAACCGTCGACATCCTGATCTACAACGTGCGTCCGCAGGCGATGACACGGCTCGGACTGACCTATGAGATGCTGGCCGAGCATAATCCACGCCTCATCTATGTCGGGACTTTCGGCTTCGGTCAGGACGGCCCTTATGCCGCGCGTCCCGCGTATGACGATCTGATTCAGGGAGCATCAGGGGCCGCCGCCCTGCTCGCCAGCAGCGGCGACGGTATCCCGCGTTATGTGCCGGTCAACGTCGCCGATCGGATCGTCGGCTTGCATGCCGTCAACGCCATTCTCGCCGCGCTGCGCTATCGCGACCAGACCGGCAAGGGCCAGCGAATCGATATCCCGATGTTTGAAACCATGACGACCTTCGTGCTGGGCGACCATCTCGGCGGCCTCAGCTTCCGGCCTCCGCTGGACGAAGGCGGCTATGCGCGACTGTTGTCGCAGCACCGCCGCCCGTTCAAGACCGCCGATGGATATCTCTGCGTGGTTGTTTATACCGACGCGCACTGGCAACGGTTTCTCAGTATCGCAGGCGTCGGAATTGCCGATCAGACGCGCTACGCAAGCCATGCCAGCCGTATGCGGCACATCGATGAGATCAATGCCGAACTGGCAAACATCTTCCAATCCCGATCAACGGCGGAATGGATGCGAGAGCTTGGCGCGGCAGATATTCCCTTTGCACCGCTGCACGATCTCGCATCGATCCAGAACGATCCGCATCTGCAAGCGGTCGGATTCTTCGCGAAGGCTGAACACCCCTCGGAGGGGCCAAT
>JBIQHO010000491.1:0-1942 GCA_044508545.1 Bradyrhizobiaceae bacterium
TCGGAGGTGACGTCGCCCGAGGTGCCTCGGTTGTCGTCGCCGTCAGCGTTGCCAATGGTGCGGCTGCCTGGGCGATCTCTTGGCTTGCGGGAGTGGCGTAGATGCCCATCACCGCCCAAATGCTCCGCAACGTCATGGCCGAAGCGCGCCCGATCATCGAGCGCCAGATGAACGACGCCAAGCTGATCGCCGGCTTCCGTGACCTGATCGCCTCTAATGGTGGTGACTGGTCCGCGCTCAAGGCCCTCATCAAGGCCCATGTCGAGGATGAGGCGGATGACGACGGCGAAGGAAAGCGCGTCCGCAAGATACTGGATAAGGCCGACAGTTCGACCGCCTACGCCGACATGCTCGGTTTGGCGAAGATGAACGAGAATAATTTTTCTGCCGCCAGCTACGCCGAGGAAAAGGGCAGGGGCGAAGCCAAGCTTGTTGAGACGGTCGCCGCAGGTGTCCAGACCGAAATCGGTCGTGCGGCGCTGACCGTCGCAATCGACGCGATGCTCGCGGTTGACGAGATCGCCGACCCCGAGACAGGCGAGATAATCGAGACCCAGGAATCGGCGGTATCGAGCGACCGGAATGAGCCGGGACGCGATGCCAGCCTCAACGCGCCCACCGGCAGCGCGTCCGATGAAATGCCGGAGACTGTTTCCCCTGCCCATTTCCTCCGCGCGGGCGATGACGGCCGTCCGCAGACAAGCACCGAAGCCTATCAGGTCAAAGACGCGGGGCAGGGGGGCATCATTGTGGGCGTCTATTCGGAGCAGGAAAAGGCGGGCGGCCCGCAAGGCGGTAATGAGGCCGCATCCGGGTTGCCCGCCCCCGTCGCCAATCCCGCGCCTGTCATCGGTCATGTGAGCTTCGCCACGTCGAGCCACATCAACCCCGACGACATGCCCGAGATTCCGGCTTTCCTCCGGCGCGATTTCGAGAGGGCTGAGGCATGAAAGACTGGCTCTATCCAGGCGCGAAGGTGATTTGTGTCGATGATCATTTCGATGATCCGCGACCATTGGCGGTCATTGCGCAGGAATGCATCCCGACTACGGGGCAGGTCTACACGGTTCGTGAAGTTGGGTTCCTGCAACCAATTGTCCCGGACACGCTTTGCCTCCGGTTGGTCGAAATTACCAACCCGACGAAGCCATATGTCTACGAGAGCGTGGTCTTCGTTACCGAACGGTGCTTCAGCGCTGATCGCTTCCGCCCGCTCACCAAGCGCCCCATGGACATCTCCGCCACCGACCTGCCTTTTCACGACGTGAAGCGCACCGAGCCCGTCATGCTGAACATGCCTTGGGGAAAGGTGGAGGTATGATGGCTCCGCTCGTTCGCTTCGTCGGTGATGATCGTCCTGCGCGCCACGATGAGGCAGGGCGGCTCGCTGAACGCCAGTTGAATCGCAAGTTGGTTCGCCGCCTTCCGAGACCGGAACCGGGGGCTGAGCGTGCCTACAACCTGTTCCTGTCCGGCCACGGCACTGACTACATCGCGCTTTCGATGCACATCGACGAGCCCGAGGCATTGCGGCTCGTGACCGTCGAGCGCTCCCGGCGCAAGCAGCTCGCCTCTCCATACGGGGAGGCGTCGCGATGATTATCGTTGGCTCCCAGGCGGCGGGCCTGAAAGCTGGGGCGGCCTCTTTGCGGCACACGAGGGATGGCCGCCCCAGCACGCGCCCCGAGGGTTGGGCGCATCTCAATCGACCAGTGCGCGGAGCCTGCGGGCGCCGTGAGACCGTCCGTTACGAATCCGCACTGGTTGCGGGCCGGCGCATCGGACACGATCGGGAAACAGTCATGTTTCTTCCGAACAACCCGGCCCGCATCGAATTTGTCGGGAGCTTGAGGGCGTCCCGAGCCCATGTTTCTGGCCGCGCGCGCGTCAAGTTCCGCCAAGAGCCGTCGCGCTGCATCCGCCAGGCTTTCCACGTCCGTTT
>JBIQHO010000492.1:0-1926 GCA_044508545.1 Bradyrhizobiaceae bacterium
TCTTTTGCGCTCAATCTCCGTTCGTGGTTGCTCGTTTTTCCCGACGGAAAGCCTCATACAACTCGCTGAGATTTTCCGAGAGGTAGTCACCGAACGCTGCTGCGTCGGTTCCCTTCGCCTTGAGGGCGATGGTGAATTTCTTGCCACTGGCCACCATCTCCGCGGCGATACGCCCATCAGACGGCGCCCAGTTGCGTTTGGATGGCGCCTGCGCGGCACGGCGGCGCGGCTTGGATGCCTTCAGCTTCGTGACGACCGCATCGAACCGCGCTTCGCTTGGCATCCCATGCCAATCGGAACTCAATGCCAGAGCCAGGGCAGTGTCGAGATTGCCCGGCTTGTCGAGGAGGAGCTTGAGCTCATACCAGCGATCACGACCGACAGCCTTCGCGCGGCCGATCGCCTCGAGAAGTTCCTTGGGCATCGAGGCGACAGAGAGCATCTTTGAAAGCGTCGGCCGATCGACACCGATTGCGGCGAGGGCTGTGGCGTTGTCCTCGTCGAATTTCCGCTCAACGATGTCGGCGGCAAACAGTGCTTTCTCGATGAAGGACGTGTTCGCTCGCGCGTTGTTTTCCTGTCCCTGGGCGATCACATGATCGCGCTCGGAGATATCCTTGATGACAGCGCGAAGCTTGAGACCAAGCTCTTTTGCGGCGCGCCAGCGGAGGCGACCGAAGACCAGCATGTAGCGGCCGGGCCGCTGCGGGTGAGGGCGAAGGAGCGCCGGGGAGTTCTGGCCGGAACCACGGATCGACTCCAACACCTGAGCGTAGTCGGCCTCGTAATCTTCCTGATCGACGTTGAGCCGGTCGTTGGCGAAAGATTGGTCCACCAGGTCGGGGTTAACCTCGATTATCGTCTCGCCCTCGAGCAGCTTGCCTGCCTGAGCCGCCATTTCGTCGATCGAGCTTATGAGCGAGCGTGATGCCCCCTTGAAGGTGTAGTCTTGCGCGACCGGGCGCTCGGCGGGAGCGTCGCCGTTGTCCATGATGCTGGCAAAGGGATTTTTCCGCGCCATTTGACTAGCACCCCCTTAAGCGGCTTATGCGCTTGAAACCGTGGGTTTTTTTGGTGGTTTTGACGGCAGTCAACATCACAACCGCCCCCATGCCTGGTGGATCAGTCCCTGAATCTCGAAGTTCACGGCATCCATGCTGTCGATCGCCCGATCATAGGTATCGCGATTGAAGTTCGATCGCTCGACCTCATAGAGCGTCTGCTTGGTGAGGCCGGCGTCAGAAATCGCCGTGGATTTGAGCATTGGGCTTTTCAGAATTTCCTCGGCAAGCATCGACTGCATGAAGCCGACCATCTGTGCCTGGGGAATGTCCGTGGGCTCGTATCGGGTGATGAGATAGCGCAGCCAGTCCAGCTGGACCTTCGCGCCAGCATTCTTGATGGACTTCATGATATTGCCCAGCATCAGCAGAAACTGACTCATAGACATCAGATCCAGCATCTGCGGGTGGACGGTAATCAGAACCGAGGTGGCGGCCGACAGTGCCGACAGCGTCAGATAGCCGAGCTGTGGAGGGCAATCGACGACCACGACGTCGTAGCGCTCACTGACCGAATCCAACGCCCGGGCGACCCTCGTGAAGAACCGCTTTCCTTCCTGAGACGGAGACTGCATGGCAAGCGGAGTCTCGTACTCATATTCCTGCAGCTCCAGGTTCGCCGGGATGATATCGAGCAAGGGGAAGTTCGTCTTGCGGATGACATCTTCGGCCGGGGCGGGGTTGTCGTACCGGATCGCGTCGTAGAGCGAGGGGTTCTTGTCGAGCTCCGGCTGGAAGCCATGGAGGGCTGAAAGCGAAGCCTGCGGATCGAGATCCACCGTCAGGACCCGGTGACCGGTGAGCGCCAAATGCTGCGCGAGGTGCGCCGTAGTGGTGGTCTTTCCCGACCCACCTATGAAGTCGA
>JBIQHO010000493.1:0-1924 GCA_044508545.1 Bradyrhizobiaceae bacterium
GATCATCGACTTCCTCGACCTGCAATCGGTGCGCAAGGCCACCGCGGGCACCCTCTCCTACGGTCTGCGCAAGCGCGTGGAACTGGCCCGCGCCATGGCGATGGAGCCGAAGTTGATCCTGCTCGACGAGCCGATGGCCGGCATGAACTTCGAGGAAAAGGAGGACATGGCCCGCTACATCGTTGATCTCAACGAGGAGTTCGGGATGACGGTGGTGATGATCGAGCACGACATGGGCGTGGTGATGGACATCTCGCACCGCGTCGTCGTGCTGGATTTCGGCAAGAAGATCGCCGAGGGCGAGCCGGCCGATGTGCTGGCCGATCCGCATGTGCGCAGCGCCTATCTCGGCGAGGAGGACGAGGCGCTGGTCGATCCCGACGACACGCCGCGGCCTTTGGAGGCAAGCGCATGACTCGGCAACCGGCCTTCGACTATCACGCCCGCGCAGCGCAAGCGCCGACATTCGCGAAAATGCTGCGGCTCAACGCCCGCGAGCACGGCCACGAGGTCGCGCTGCGCGAGAAGGATTTCGGGCTGTGGAAGCTGTTCACCTGGAACGACTACCAGGCCCGCACCCGCGACTTCGCGCTCGGGCTGGTCGAACTCGGGCTCGGCAAGGACGACGTGATCGGCATCATCGGTGACAACCGGCCGGACTGGGTTGCGGCGGAAATCGCCACCCACGCCATCGGGGCCTTAAGCCTCGGGCTCTACCGCGACGTGCTGGAGGACGAGGCCGCCTACCTCATCAGCTATGGCGAGGCCAAGGTGGTGTTCGCCGAGGACGAGGAGCAGATCGACAAGCTGCTCAACCTCGGCGACCGTATCGCTGGCGTCCGCCACATCGTCTATTCCGATCCGCGCGGAATGCGGAAATACGACGACCCGCGGCTGATGACCGCCGAAAAGCTGGCCGAGATGGGCCGCGCCCGCGCCGCGCGCGAACCTGATCTCTACGACCGGCTGGTCGATGCCACCGACGCCGATACCACGGCCATCCTCTGCACCACCTCCGGCACCACCGCCAACCCGAAGCTGGCGATGCTGTCCGCCGGCTCGGTGCTGCGTCACTGCGCGACCTATCTCACCTTCGACCCCAAGGGCCCCGACGACGAATACGTCTCGGTGCTGCCGCTGCCGTGGATCATGGAGCAAATCTACGCGCTGGGCATGGGGCTGCTGTCGCGGATGAAGATCAATTTCGTCGAAGAACCCGAAACGATGATGAACGACTTCCGCGAGATCGCGCCGACCTTCGTGCTGTTCGCGCCGCGGGTCTGGGAATCGCTCGCCGCCGAGGTCCGCGCGCGGGTGATGGACGCCTCGCCCCTGAAACAGAAGCTCTACGACATCGGCATGAAGACCGGGCTCAAAGCGCTGGAGCAGGGCAAGCACTCGCTCGTCGCCGACGGGCTTCTGTTCCGCGCGCTGCGCGACCGCCTCGGCTTCACCCGGCTGCAATCGGCCGCGACCGGCGGCGCGGCGCTCGGCCCGGACACGTTCAAGTTCTTCCGCGCCATGGGCGTACCGCTGCGCACGCTCTATGGCCAGACCGAAACGCTCGGCGCCTACACGCTCCACCGCGAGGATCACGTCGATCCCGACACCACCGGCGTGCCGATGGCCGACGACATCGAACTGCGCATCGATAATCCCGACGCCAACGGGGTCGGCGAAATCCTCGTGCGCCATCCCAATATGTTCCTCGGCTATTACAAGAACCCGGAAGCCTCGAAAGCCGACATGGACAGCGGCTGGATGCGTTCGGGCGATGCCGGCTATTTCAACGCCAACCGCGAACTGGTCGTCATCGACCGCATCAAGGACATGGCGCAGACGCTCTCCGGCGACCGCTTCTCGCCGCAATACATCGAGAACAAGCTGAAGTTCTCGCCCTACGTCGCCGAGGCGGTAGTGCTTG
>JBIQHO010000061.1:0-13991 GCA_044508545.1 Bradyrhizobiaceae bacterium
GGACCGATCTTGGGGCCCTTGCCTTCCTCGGTGTTGTGGCAAATCTGGCACTGCTTGACGAGCGCGGCACCGCGCTCGGCGGAAGCGCTGGCAAGCAACTTATTGAACGCCGCCGGATCGGTGGCGGCGGCTGCCGGCGCGGCGGCGGCTTCCTTCACGTCCGCTTTATGGGAAGCCTCGGCGTGCGGTTTCTCCGGCGCGCTGAACGACTCGTCGATGATCCGTACCGTTTGAACAAACAACAATGTTCCCAGCAGCGCGCCGAGAATCGCGTTGGTCCGGTTTGAATGCACTGTATCACTCCCAGAGGTCATTACTGAAGTACTCCCAGCGGTAGAGGAGCCAAAGAAACCCGGGAATACCCCGGACGAACTGAAAGGATCGATGGCGGCGGCACCCCCCAGATCATCGATCTTGAACAGCCCCACTATAGCCCGTTTTGCGTGCCTAAGGGGAGCGGCGCGCACACCCATATCAAATAGATGTTTGTCGCGCAACGGTTCACCCCGGTGCCTGACGCGCCGAATTGCGCTGCGAATGCTGTCGTTCATAGTGCAGCGCACTGAGGCCGCGAATGGTGAACGCGGCCTCTCTCAGGGATGCGATCCGATCACAGCCAGGGAGCGACCGTATCCATCGCAATGAGTTGCTCGATCTCGATGCGCGGGCGCACCACAGCAAACTGATCGTCCTTGACCAACACCTCGGGGATCAGCGCGCGCGTATTGTAGGTCCCCGATTGCACTGCGCCATAGGCGCCGGCGGTCATGATCGCGAGAAGATCGCCGGATTGCGGCTCCGGCAGGTTGCGTTCGAGCGCCAGATAGTCTCCGGTCTCGCACACAGGCCCGACCACGTCGGCAACCAACACCGGCGCATCCTTCGACGCCGCGCGCACCGGCATGATCTGGTGATAGGCCTCATACAGCGTCGGGCGGATCAGATCGTTCATGGCGGCGTCGATGATGACGAAATTCCGAGCGCCGCCACGCTTCACGTAGATCACGCGCGTGACCAGAATGCCGGCATTGCCGACGATCATGCGGCCCGGCTCAAAGACCAGCGTGCAGCCGAGATTGCCGGTCACGCGCCTGACCATGTCGGCATAGGCACGCGGCTCGGGCGGAGCTGCACGGTCTTCGTAATAGGGAATACCAAGACCGCCGCCGAAATCGACGTGGCTGATCGTGTGACCGTCGGCGCGCAACGTAACGACGAAATCGGCGAGCAGGCGGAAGGCCGCCTCCATCGGACCAAGATCGGTGATCTGGCTGCCGATGTGCATGTCGACACCGGTAATCGCGATGCCTGGCAGCTTTGCCGCGCGGGCATAGACCGCGCGCGCCTGCGCAACAGGAATGCCGAACTTGTTCTCCGACTTGCCGGTCGAAATTTTGGCATGCGTGCCGGAATCGACATCGGGATTGACGCGCAACGAGATGCGCGCCGTGCGCCCGGTTTCTGACGCAAGGCTGGACAGCAGATCGAGTTCGGGCTCGGATTCCACGTTGATGCAGAGAACGTCCGCATCGAGCGCTGCGCGCAATTCGGCTTCGGTCTTGCCGACGCCCGAGAACAGGATCTTGCCCGGCGGAATTCCGGCCGCCAGCGCGCGCTTGAGTTCGCCGCCCGACACCACGTCCGCCCCGGCCCCGAGTCTCGCCAGCGTCCGCAGCACCGACTGATTGGAGTTGGCCTTCATGGCATAGCAGATCAGATGGTCGACGCCTGCGAAGGCGTCGGCAAACACGCGGTAGTGCCGCTCCAGCGTCGCTGTCGAATAACAGTAGAGCGGCGTGCCTACGACGCCGGCCAGCGTCGAAAGGTTGACGCTCTCGGCGTGAAGCACGCCGTCGCGGTAATCAAAGTGGCGCATGGACCTGCTGTCCCGAATCCGAAGTTCGCCTCACGATGCAGCACCTTCCGTAGCGAACTTCGGATTCGAAAGGACACTCGCAATTCATGCTTCTAGTGGTCCTTCGATTCTAACTTTTTTTGCAAAGACGTTCTCTGCAACGGGATGCAAATGTCAGAATCGGGCCACCAGCCACCTCAGTGGCTATCGAGCAGCGGATCGAGGATGAAGGATTTCCTGCCGCCCTTGGACGCCGCCGGATCATTGTTCATGCCGTAGGACGGGTCGAACAGGCTGCCCTTGGCCGCCGCCTCGCGCGCGCTGTCATCGGCGGCCGCCGTGGCACGCGACTGCTCCGACGCGGTCGGCGGCAGATCGAGGCCGCCCTTGCGCCCGCAACCGGCCAGCGTCAGCGCGGCAGCCGTCAGAAAAAACAGGACCCATCTCGTGGGCACCGGGCTTGAAGTGCTGTTCACGGCGATATCCCCAATCGGCGGCACCATACAAACAATGTCCTGTTCTGACGAGACCCGAAAGCCCGGAAAAATTCGAGGCAGCGTTTCGGGTCAGCCCAACTTTTGCTCTTTTTCCAGACGCTTGAGCCAGGCCTTGGCTTGAGCGCTGACGTTTTTCGGCGCGGTCCCGCCATAGCTCGTGCGGCTTTTCACCGACGCCTCGACGGACAGCATCGCAAGCGCATCGCGCGTGATGCGCGGCTCGACCGCCTGCATCGCGGACAGCGGCAACTCATGCAGCGCGACGCCCTGCTTCGAGGCGGCCGCGACGATGCGGCCGGTGACGTGATGCGCATCGCGGAACGGCATCTTCAGCGTCCGCACCAGCCAGTCCGCGAGATCGGTCGCGGTGGCATAGCCCTCACCGGCGGCAGTTTTCATCCGCGCCTCATCCGGCACGAGGTCTGCGACCATGCCGGTCATGGCGCGGATCGCGAGCGAAAGCGCGCCGAACGCTTCCATCGCGCCCTGCTTGTCCTCCTGCATGTCCTTTTGATAGGCCAGTGGCAGTCCCTTCATCACGATCAGCAACGCCGTGAGCGCCCCGACGACGCGGCCGGTCTTGGCGCGCACCAGTTCGGCGGCATCCGGATTGCGTTTCTGCGGCATGATCGAGGAGCCCGTGGTAAACTTGTCCGACAGTCGCACGAGGCCGACCAGCGGCGAGGTCCAGATCACGATCTCCTCGGCGAAGCGCGACAGATGGGTCGATGCGATCGCGGCGGACGAGAGCGTCTCCAGCACGAAATCGCGATCGGACACCGCGTCGAGTGAATTCGCCATCGGGCGATCGAAACCGAGTCCCTTCGCGGTGGCGCCGCGATCGATCGGAAAGGATGTGCCCGCCAGCGCCGCTGCCCCGAGCGGGCTCTCGTTCAGGCGCTTGCGCGCATCGGCGAAGCGGCCGCGATCACGCGCCGCCATCTCGACATAGGCCATCAGATGATGGCCGAAGGTCACCGGCTGCGCGGTCTGCAAATGGGTGAAGCCCGGCATCACCGTGCCGGCATGCTCCAGAGCGCGGGTCGCCAGAACACGCTGAAAGTCCGCGAGCGCGGCGTCGGTCTCGTCGATGACGTCGCGGACGTAGAGACGGAAATCGGTCGCAACCTGGTCGTTGCGCGAACGCGCCGTATGCAACCGCCCGGCGGCGGGGCCGATCAATTCCGCGAGCCGGCTCTCGACATTCATGTGAATGTCCTCAAGCGCCCGCTTGAAATCGAAGGAGCCCTTGCGAATCTCTGACAAAATCGTGTCTAGACCCCTGCCTATGTTTTTTGCATCATCCGCCGTGATGATGCCTTGAGCGGCCAGCATGGCAGCATGGACCTTGGACGCGGCGATGTCCTGGGCGTGGAGATGGCGATCGACGTCAATCGAGACGTTGATTTCTTCCATGATCGCATCGGGACCTTCGCCGAACCGGCCGCCCCACATCTTGTTGCTCATGCCTTGTCGCTCATGCCCTTGTCGCTCATGCCCTTGTCGCTCATGCCCTTGTCGCTCATGCCTCACGTTCATTCCATGTCGGCCGGCCGATCGATCCACCCGGTTCGTTCCAGCGCCTGGATTCCTTCACCCTTTCACCGGAATGGTGAAGGAATCCAGATTCCTGATTTGACGCGCTTCTTCACGCGAACCGGACTTCGGATCCCCGGGTCAGGCCCGACGACATGCTTCGCTTGAAATCGCTATAAGGCCAAAGCCTGCATACCCGCATCTTATACAGGATGACAAACGATATGACTGAAACCACCCCGCAGCCCCGCCGCCCCCAAAGCAGGCTTCCCGTAGGCCCGCTGGTCGCGGTCATCATCGTCGTCGCGGTCACGGCCACGCTCCTGGGAGCCGGGCACCTCCGATATGCGAGATCCGCGGCGAACGCCGGCGTACCCTGCAGTCCGGCCGTGGAACTGTCCAGGAAGCTCGCTCCCCGCGCCATCGGCGAAGTGGCCGCCCTGACGATGGCGTCGAAGCCACGCCAGATGCCGGACCTCGCCTTCATGGACGGCGACGGTCAACCCAGGAAGCTTTCGGACTGGAAGGGAAAAACGGTTCTCCTGAACCTGTGGGCGACCTGGTGCGTGCCCTGCCGCAAGGAGATGCCCGCGCTGGACGCACTAGAAGGCAAGCTCGGCAGCGACAAGTTCGCTGTCGTCGCCATCAACATCGACACCCGCGACGCCGACAAGCCGAAGGCCTTTCTGAGAGATGCCAACCTGACCCGTCTTGGCAATTTCCGCGATGAAAAAGCGGAAGTTTTCCAACAGCTTAAATCGATCGGCCTGGCGCTGGGCATGCCGACTTCGGTGCTGATCGATGGGCAGGGATGCGAAATCGGCAACTTGGCGGGGCCGGCGGAATGGAACAGCCCGGACGCCATCGAACTGATTCAGGCCTCGTTGGTGCAATAGGCGTTGAAAGCGGCCTGGAGCCTTTCCGCTTCTGATGGAATCAGAAGCGGGGCTCTATGATTTGATTGACGCGTTTTTCACGCGAGCCGGTCCCCACATCGCTCGAAAACTCTCTAAACTGAAATGTCGAGATTGCCGCCGATGCCCGGCGCGTTGTTCGCCGCCGGGCCGGTTTGCGACGGGACGAGCAGTTGAAGCACCTGCGCCTGGGCGTCGAGGTTCATCTTCAGCGCGCGGGTCGCGATCTGCGACTGCGTATTCGCCGCCATCATGCCGGCGGCGGCAGCCACCAGACTCATGTCCATGCTTGGAACTCCACGGCCCGTTCTAACCGGCTATGGGTTAACGAATGCCGGAGGAAGAAGGGTCAGCGCGTGGGAACCGGTTTCTCGCCGCGATAATCGTAGAAGCCGCGCTGGCTCTTGCGGCCGAGCCATCCCGCCTCGACATATTTCACCAGCAGCGGACAGGGACGGTACTTGGAGTCGGCCAGTCCTTCGTGCAGCACCTGCATGATCGACAGGCAGGTGTCGAGGCCGATGAAGTCGGCGAGTTCGAGCGGTCCCATCGGATGGTGCGCGCCGAGCCTCATGGCGGCATCGATCGCCTCGACGTTGCCGACGCCTTCGTACAGCGTGTAGATCGCCTCGTTGATCATCGGCAGCAGGATGCGGTTGACGATGAAGGCCGGGAAATCCTCCGATACGGCGATCTGCTTGCCGAGCCTGCCGACAAATGCCTTGGCCGCATCGAAGGTCGCATCGTCGGTGGCGATGCCGCGGATCAACTCCACCAGCTCCATCAGCGGCACCGGATTCATGAAGTGAATGCCGATGAACCTCTCCGGACGATCGGTCGATGAGGCAAGCCGCGTAATCGAGATCGACGACGTGTTCGAGGCGATGATGGCCTCGGGCTTCAGCACCGCGCACAGATCATGGAAAATCTTGCGCTTGACCTCCTCCTTCTCGACCGCCGTCTCGATCACCAGATCGCAGTCGGCCAGCCCCTCGAGAGATTCAGTCTGTCCGATCCGCGCAAGCGCCTTGTCGCGAGCATCCTCGGTGATGATCTTCTTCGACACCTGACGCGACAGGTTGCCGTTGATGATGGCCATGGCCGACTTCAACTGATCGGAGGAAAGATCGTTGAGGACCACGTCGAACCCGGCAAGGGCCGCCACATGCGCGATGCCGTTGCCCATCTGACCCGAACCGATCACGCCGACTTTTCTGATCATTGCCGCCATCTTGCCATCTCACCGGGCCTGACCGCGCAGACTTCGGTTCGCCCATTCTTGCACACACACCCGCCGAAGTCCGTCGCCTCGGCGAGCATTCTTTAGGATCGTCAGCGGCCGAGCTTACCCAGTTCCTCGGTGAGTTCGGGGACCGCCTCATACAAGTCGGCCACCAGGCCGTAATCCGCAACCTGGAAAATCGGAGCATCCGCATCCTTGTTGATCGCGACGATCACCTTGGAGTCCTTCATGCCCGCGAGATGCTGGATCGCTCCGGAAATGCCGATGGCGATGTAAAGCTCCGGCGCCACGACCTTGCCGGTCTGGCCGACCTGCCAATCGTTCGGCGCGAAGCCCGAATCCACCGCCGCACGCGACGCACCGACGCCGGCGCCGAGCCTGTCCGCCAGCGGCTCGATATATTTGGTGAAGTTGGCGCTGCTCCGCATGCCGCGGCCACCGGAGACGATGATCCGGGCGGACGCAAGCTCCGGGCGATTGTTCCTGGCGACGCGCTCGCCGACGAAAGTCGAAAGACCCGGATCTGCGACCGCGCAGACGGCCTCCACCGGAGCGCTACCGCCTTCGCCGGTTGCGGCGAAAGTCGAGCTCCGAACCGTGATGACCTTCTTGGCGTCCCTGGACTTGACCGTCTGGATCGCGTTGCCGGCATAGATCGGCCGCTCGAACGTATCGGGCGCGATTACCTTGATGATCTCCGAGATCTGCATCACGTCGAGCAGCGCAGCGACGCGCGGCATCACGTTCTTGAAGCGCGACGTCGCCGGCGCGACGAACGCGTCGTAACCCGGCGCCAGCGAGCGGATCAGCGCGGCGAGCGGCTCGGCGAGATCGTGAGCGTAGGCCGGGGCGTCCGCGAGCAGCACTTTCGCAACCCCGCTCAGTTTCGCAGCCGCCTCGGCGGCGCCCCTGGCGTTTTCACCGGCGACAAGCACGTCAACCGGCGCGCCAAGCTGGGCGGCCGCGGTCAGCGCCTTGTTGGTCACATCCTTCAGCGAAGCGTGGTCGTGTTCGGCAAGCAGCAACGTGGTCATCAGATCACCCCGGCTTCGTTCCTGAGCCTGGACACCAGTTCGGCGACGTCCTTGACCTTGACGCCGGCCTTGCGGCCCGGAGGTTCGGTTGTCCTGAGGACGTCGAGGCGCGGTGCGAGATCGACGCCGTACAGTTCGGCGGCCCTCTCCACGATCGGCTTCTTCTTCGCCTTCATGATGTTGGGAAGGCTGGCATAGCGCGGCTCGTTGAGCCGCAGGTCCGTCGTCACAATCGCCGGCGCCTTGAGGCGGACCGTCTGCAAACCGCCGTCGACTTCGCGCGTCACCTTGAAGTAGGCCCCGTCGACTTCAAGCTTTGACGCAAAGGTCGCCTGCGCCCATCCGAGCAGCCCCGCCAGCATCTGGCCGGTCTGATTGGAATCGTCGTCGATGGCTTGCTTGCCGAGAATGATCAGACCGGGGCCTTCCTCTTCGACAACGGCCTTGAGAATCTTTGCAACCGCCAACGGTTCGACCGGCGCCTCGGAGCTGACCAGGATGCCGCGATCGGCGCCCATCGAAAGGCCGGTGCGGATCGTTTCCGCGGCTTGAGCGGGCCCGATCGACACCAGCACGACCTCGCTCGCCTTGCCGGCCTCTTGAAGGCGCAAGGCTTCCTCGATCGCGATCTCATCGAACGGATTCATCGACATCTTGGCTTTGGCTATGTCAACGCCAGAGCCGTCGCTTTTGACCCGGATCTGCACGTTGAAATCGACAACCCGCTTGACCGGCACCAGAATCTTCATCGCCCCTCTCTCGAACCGAGCTTTGGCTGGGGAGTGTGTGCTTCGGCGCGGAACCTAAAGGTCCCGTTTCCGGCGGTCAACGCGCGACGGGCAAAAATCGCAGTCCGGATAGCGTTTTCGAGCGAAGCGCCGACCAGGGATCGGCCAGATCCACGTCACGACGACCAGATCCGAGTCACGACAACGTGTCACCTGTTTTGTCCGGGCACCCAGAGCACGTCGCGCGCGCCCTTGTCATTCATAAACCGGCTGGCCACGAATAGAAAATCCGACAACCGATTCATGTACTGGACCGCGGCATTGTTGACCGGCTCATCCGGCTGCGACGCGAGTTCCACCATCATGCGCTCCGCGCGGCGGCAGATGGTTCGCGCCAGATGCAGATATGTCGCGGCAGGCGTCCCTCCCGGCAGCACGAACGATGTCAGTTCAAACAGCCCGGCGTTGAGTGTGTCGATATCATTTTCCAGACGCACCACCTGGCTGGATAATACACGCAACCGTTCGGCCTTGCCCTCGCGCTGGGGCACCGCAAGGTCGGCGCCGAGGTCGAAGAGATCGTTCTGGATGCGCCCCAGCATCCCGTCCAGATCAGGCGCACCGGAAAGATGAAGCCGGACCACGCCGATGGCGGCGTTGGTTTCATCGACGGTTCCGTAGGCGCCGACACGGAGATCGTATTTCGGGCGGCGCTCCCCGGTGCCGAGCGCGGTGGTGCCATCGTCGCCGGTACGCGTATAGATGCGGTTGAGAACGACCATCGATCCTGCCCGTGCCGGACTATCAACCCGTCACTGTCCCATCATCCAGATCGTCACCATGGTGATGACAATCGCGACGAACTGCAGGAAAACCCGCATCCGCATCAGTTTCTGCGAGCGGTTGGGACTGCCGCCGCGCATCATATTGACCAAGCCCATCAACAATACGGCGGCGACCGAGGCCACCGCGACGGGTACCAAAACCATGCTCAGGAATATCGTCATGCTTTATACATAACACCGCAGCCGGGGCTGCGCCATTACCTCGCGAAGAATTCGATCCCGCGCAACGATCTGGCCTTTTATGTATTGATATCAGATAGTAACCGGTGTCGGCGAAGCGCCATCCGACCTTGACCGGGGTAAAACGTGAGACAAATCCGCTACGCCTACCGGATCGGAACGGACGCCTTCTACACGTTCCTTGCCGACGATGGCTGGGCGATCGCAAGCCATATCGCGCTGTCCACGCTGATGGCGCTATTCCCGTTTCTGATCGTTCTGACGTCGCTGGCGGGCTTCTTCGGGTCCAAGGAGCTTGCCGACCAGGCGGCGGAACTGATGCTCCAGATCTGGCCGGACCAGGTCGCCAAGGCGTTGTCCGGCGAAATCCACGACGTGCTGACGACGACGCGAGGCGACGCGCTGACCGTCGGCGCCGTGCTGGCGGTCTATTTCGCATCGAACGGCGTCGAAAGCCTGAGGGTGGCGCTCAACCGCGCCTATGCGGTGATCGAGCAGCGCCGCTGGTACTGGCTGCGGCTGGAATCGATCGGCTATACGCTGGTTGCCGCGGTGACGGCGCTGGCGATGGCGTTCCTGATCGTGCTCGGCCCGCTGATTATCGCTGCTGCGAGGCGTCACATCCCGCTGATCGTGGAATCGAACGAAAGCCTGCTCAACGTCGCCCGCTACGGCATCACCGTGCTTGCGATGTTCATCGCGCTCGTGATCCTGCACGCGTGGCTTCCGGCGGGCCGGCGATCCTTCCTTCAGATCATCCCCGGCATCATTTTCACCATGCTGGCGTCGCTGGTCTCGGGCGTCGGCTTCGGTCTTTACCTTGCCCGCTTCGCCTACAACTACGTGACGATGTATGCGGGCCTGGCCTCGGTCGTCATCGCGCTGGTGTTTCTCTACTTCATCGCCGCGATCTTCGTGTTCGGCGGCGAATTGAACGCGGCCATCATCAAGTCACGGCTGCCGCGCGGCGTTTCGCTTCAAGCAGCGCAGTCGCTAAAGCGCGGGGAGAAACCGGTTTGACGAGGAACGCATCGCCGCCGGCCGCGCGCGATGCCGCCTCGTCGTCGCTTCTTCCGGAGACGCCGATGATGGCGACACGTCCCGGCGGCGCATCAAGAGCCCGGATCCGCCTGATCGACTCGATCCCGCTGATGCCGGGCAGCACCATATCCATCAGCACCGCATCAAAGCCCCCTTGAGCGATGCGTCCGACGGCATCCTCCCCCCGCCCGACGAACTCGGCCTGATGGCCAAGCTCGGTGAGAATCGCATTGAGCACGACGCGGCCGAACGGATTGTCCTCGACGCTGAGAACCCGCAGTCCGTCCGAAAAAGCCGATGGCGCATCGAGGTCTTCGCTGGGGACTGTCACTGGCCCCTCGGCCGGCGCCAGCAGCACGGTGAGGGTGAAGGTGGTGCCACCGCCGCGCCGCTGCGCCACAGTGACGTCTCCGCCCATCGCGCGCGCCAGTTGCTTCACCGAGGACAGCCCGAGGCCGGCACCGCCAAAGCGCGATGCAATCGAGACGTTGGCCTGCGAGAAGGGCCGGAATAACCGCTTGATCTCGGCCAGCGACACGCCGATGCCGCTATCGCAGACCGCAAAGGTGACGCCGATTTTTCCACTCGGACGCGGCGACGCCGTGGCCTGAAGCACGACATCGCCCCGCTCCGTGAACTTGACGGCATTGTCGATCAGATTCTCCAGCGCCGCGCGCAGGCGAACGGGATCGCCGGTCACGAACGCCGGCAGTTCATCGGAAATTTCGACCGCCGAACGCAAGCCCCTGGCGGTGGCGCGGCCGGCGAGCGAATCCCCGGCGTTGCGCGCCAGCGCTCGCAGATCGAAGAAGTCCTGCCGCCCTCCCGGCGCGGACTGACGGCTTCGCGCCGCATCGACGAAGAGCGTCGCCAGACTGGCGAGATGATCGGCGCCGGCCTTGATGGTCTCGACCCAGCGCCGTTCGCGCTCCCCGAGATCGGAGGTGGCGAGCAGGTCGCTGACGGCGAGGATTCCGGTGAGCGGGGTGCGCACTTCATGCGCGAACGCCGCCAGCGCAGTCTCGACGATGCCGGACGACGACTGCGCTGGCCGTCGCCTGACCTTCGCCGGCTTTGCGGTCTTCTTCGAACCGCGCGTTTTTGCCGGTCGCTTTTTAGGCTTGTGCGGCTTTTTAGGCTTGTGCGGCTTGCGCGAGGCACGCGATGTCGGCGCCATGATGTCCTTCCCCCAACCCGCGCCAGCATGCCACGGCCCGGGCGCAGGAGTCACGCGGGCGGGTGTTGAACCCAAGCAAGCATTGCGGCATGCGGCAATTTCAGGGCAGGCCGATCAGTCTCCTGACTTCCTCGGCCGTCATCCCCCGGACGCGCAATTCCCGCAAGCTCGTGGCCGCCGATGACTTCGACAGCTTCTTGCCGGCCTGATCCCGGATCAGATCATGGTGGCGATAGACCGGTTGCGGCAGGCCGAGGAGCGCTTGCAGCAGCCGGTGCACGGCGGTCGACCAGAACAGGTCCTGCCCGCGCACGACGTTGGTGACGCCCTGCAGGGCGTCGTCGACCACCACCGACAAATGATAGCTGGTCGGCGTGTCCTTGCGCGCCAGAATGACGTCGCCCCAGGCTGCCGGCCGCGCGACGACCTCGCCGGTCTCGCCGCCGGGGCCGGAGCCCTGCTCGGTCCATGTGAGACTTCCCGCGAGCCTGCACGCCGCGTCCATGTCCAGCCGCAGCGCGAACGATGCGCCGGATCGCAACCGCTGTTCCCGCTCGCTGGCGGAAAGCGACTTTGCCGCGCCCGGATAGAGCGGCGCGCCGTCGGGATCGCGCGGCCAGACCCCCTCCGCCTCGCGCGCCTTCACCAGGGCCGCAATCTCGGCGCGACTCTCGAAACTCGGATAGAGCAACCCACGCGCGGCCAGCCGGTCGAGCGCCGCGCGATAATCGGCAAGATGGTCCGACTGTCGCCGCACCGGCGTTTCCCAGGCGATCCCGAGCCAGCCGAGATCGTCATAGATCGCCGCTTCGAAGTCGGAACGGCAGCGGGTCGCGTCGATGTCCTCGATCCGCAGCAGGAAACGTCCCCTGCCTCGTTGCGCGGCGTCGAAATTCAGCAATGCCGAGCGGGCGTGCCCGAGATGCAGAAAGCCGTTCGGCGATGGCGCAAAACGGAAAACGGGTGGCGGCATGGCTTGGTGTTCCGTCATGGCCGGGCTTGTCCCGGCCATCCACGCCTTCGTACAATACGGGACAGACGGGAAGGCAGATCAGTCACAAAATTCCGGACCGCTCGACGAGTGGATATGTTGCAAGACGTGGAGGACCGGGACAAGCCCGGCCGTGACGCACTGTTTTAATGAGCAATGACCGTCCACTTGCAAATCCAATCCGACCTCGACGAGGCGATCAGCGCGCTGGTGAAGCAGGATCCGCGATTGAAGCCCATTCTGGACCGCACCGGCCTTCCCGCCCTGCGGCGGCGCGAGCCGGGCTTCGAAGGTCTCGCCGCGATCATCTGCGGCCAGCAACTGTCCACCGCAAGCGCCGGCGCGATCTGGGGACGGCTCAGCGCGGCGTTCACGCCTTTCGATCACGACGCGATCCGCAAAGCCCGCAATGACCGTCTCGGCCGGCTGGGACTGTCGGCGGCGAAGATCGCCACGCTGAAACTTCTTGCCGGCGAGATCGTGGCGGGACGGCTCAACCTCGCCGTGCTGGCCGAGGAGGATGCCGACGCCGCCCATGCCACGCTGGTCCGGCATCGCGGCATCGGACCATGGACCGCCGACGTCTACCTGCTGTTCTGCCTCGGCCATGGCGACGCGTGGCCCGCCGGCGACGTCGCGCTTCAGGAGGCGATCAAAATCGGCCTCGGCCTGACGGCGCGGCCCACGCCGAAACAGATGGTCCCGCTCGCAGAGCCGTGGCGCCCCCTGCGCGGCGCCGCGGCCCATCTGTGGTGGGCCTATTACAAGGTCATCAAGAGCCGCGAGGGAGTGGTTGCCGGGTCGAACTGAACTGGCCCGCCGCAGGACCGCAACCGTGGCCCGCTCGAAATGCCGGGCTTGTGCTCTTCACAATCCCGCCACGCTGCCTGTAGTATGCCGGCGCTGGCCGCCTCGGAGCCGAAGCGGCCTGACATTCAACTCGGGCGCGCTCGGCGAAACCGTTTGCGATCAGGGCGAGCGCGGTCATAGCAGGATATTGGATGCATTTCCCGGCATTCACCTGACCGAAAATTGCTCTGGAGGCGCTGCTTGAACGCGCATGTCTCGCAAGGCGGCTGGCCGGTGCTGGTCCTGAACGCGGACTTCCGGCCGCTGAGTTACTATCCGCTGTCTCTCTGGTCGTGGCAGGACGCGATCAAGGCGGTGTTCCTCGACCGCGTCAACATCGTCGAACACTACGACCGCGCGGTGCGAAGCCCCTCGTTCGAAATTCAGCTTCCGAGCGTGGTGTCGCTGAAATCCTTCGTCAAGCCATCGATCCATCCCGCCTTCACCCGCTTCAACGTGTTCCTGCGCGACCGCTTCCATTGCCAATATTGCGGCGCGCCCGAGGACCTCACCTTCGACCACATCACTCCGCGTTCCAAAGGCGGCCAGACCACGTGGGAGAACGTCGTCGCCGCCTGCTCGCCGTGCAACCTGCGAAAAGGAAATTTGACGCCGCAGCAGGCGGGAATGTTCCCCCGCCAGGCTCCGTTCGCGCCGACCGTGCATCAGTTGCATCGCAACGGCAGGCTGTTTCCGCCGAACTACCTGCACGAAAGCTGGCTGGACTATCTCTATTGGGACACCGAACTCGACCCGTAGGCCTGCGCCGGGGTTTGTCAGGCGCGAGACCTTCGAATTTTAGCAATGTCTCTCGGTTCTTTTCGTTTTCGCCGTTGACGCTCTCGCATCAACCTCGCCCGGTTTCGCGATCGTGCCAATCGTCGATCCCTTCTTCACCTGATCTTCCGGTATCCGTAGCGCGCGTGGATTTGTCCTTCGAGCTTGCCGAAGGACGCTCCACTCACCGGCAATCGGAGCGGATCGCCTGGCTTACAAGACCCATCCTCTCCACTCACTCTCCCCTTGCCACGCTGTGGGACTAAACACCTAGTGGAGTGAATTTGACATTCGCTACCCACTTTGCAGCGAACGTGTCAGGCG
>JBIQHO010000494.1:0-1922 GCA_044508545.1 Bradyrhizobiaceae bacterium
CTGGACGTCAAGTAACAGCGCCATTCGGGCGTGCATTCCAAGGGAGCCAAATATGATTTCGTTGTTTCATCGCCTGTCTGTCATAACGGGTGCGATCCTCGCGCTTCTAGTCGCCGCGCAAGGGCCAGCGCTGAGCCAAAAGAAGGACGCGCCCGCCGCGCCGGCCGGCGCATCGAACATCGTTTCGGCGAACGTGGCGCAGGTCGAGGGCTTTCGGTCCGCCAAATTCGGGATGAGCGAAGCGGATGTGAAGACTGCGATCGCTAAGGACTTCGGGCTGAAGGGCGATGCCGTCCGGGAGCAGGCAAACCCGGGCGAGCGCACCAAGGTACTGGTGGTGAAAGTGCCGGATCTGCTGCCCGGCGGCGGAACAGCCGAGGCTTCTTACGTCATCGGCTACCAATCCAAGAAGCTTATTCAGGTGTCGCTATCCTGGTCGAAGGCGATCGATGACAAGATGACGCCGGAGCAGTTGTTCTCGAATTCCAGCGTGCTGCGGTCGCATTTCGTGGCGGAGGGATTCCGGCCGGACACCGTTGCAACGAATATGCCGATCAATGGCGGCATTCTGATGTTTCGGGGCAGCGATGCAAAGGATCGGACCGCGATGTTGATCCTGCAAGGCAGCCTGGCGCAGGGGCGCGACAATCAACGGGTCCTGACCCCGACGGCGCTTCTGCTGTTCTACATAGCGGACGCCAAGACGCCGGACGTATACCGGCTGCCGCCCGGTTCGTTCTGAGCGCGAAGGCCGGCCGCGTCCTTTCGGGAGAGGAGCGAAATCATTTCGCTTTCACATATCGGTCGCGTCTGTGCCGAAAATGTTAAGTTAAAACGCGGCTCGTCCGCGTTTTTTCATTTGTGGGCATGCGCGAACCTGCCTAGAGCTTCTTCGCTTCTGTCAGATTCGGGAGCAAGGCTTCGGCCTGCGGTCCTGGCCCGTCCTCATGGCACCGCTGGTCAGCGCCTTGCCCGAGGACGAAGAGGATCAACCCGGCAGCGCTGACCTTCATCGCCGCCAACATGACGTGATCTGATGATGTCAGGTTTCGCAAAGTCTTTTCAATGGCTTGGCCAGCATAAACGAGTCCTGTGGGGCATCGTCGCGGTGCTTGTCGCGGGCAGTGCCGCCGTCGCCATCCTGCGCAGCGGCGCGGAGCCGCGTGGCGGTCTGGAGATGTCCAGCCAGTCGCGCCGCAGCGGGCCGCGCTATATCCCTAGTCAGGCCGAGTGGGCTGCCCTCACGGTCGCGCCGGTATCCGACTATACGTTTCGGACCGAACGTATCACCGAGGGCAAGATCGCGGTCGATGAGGATCGCGCCACGCCGGTATTTTCGCCCTATGCCGGCCGGGTGATCAAGCTGCTGGCGCGGCCCGGCGATCACGTCGCGCAAGGCCAGCCGCTGTTCGTCATCGAAGCCGCAGACACCGTGCAGGCGCAGAACGATTTTATTGCCGCGGCGGCGGGCCTCAACAAGGCTAAGTCGCAGCTCGAACTGGCGAAGATTCAGAACACCCGCGCTCGCGATCTGTTCGACGGCAAGGCCATTCCGCTGAAGGATTTCCAGCAGGCGCAGGCCACGCTGGTGTCGGCCGAGAACGACCAGCGCGCGGCGCAGACGGCGCTTGAGGCCGTGCGTAACCGGCTACGCATCCTCGGCCTCAGCGAGCAAGCCATCGCCGACTTCCAGCAGAAGGGCCGGATCGACCCCGAAACCACCATCGTTGCACCGATCGCGGGCACTGTGGTCCAGCGTAAGATTGGTCCCGGCCAGTACATCAACGCCGGCGCCAGCGATCCGGTGTTCGTGATCGGCGATCTCTCCACGGTCTGGCTCACTGCTTTCGTCCGCGAAAGCGATGCCGCGATGGTGGCGGTCGGGCAGGAGGTCGCTTTCAAGGTGTTGGCGTTGCCGGATC
>JBIQHO010000495.1:0-1913 GCA_044508545.1 Bradyrhizobiaceae bacterium
TTCTGCACGTTCGTATCCGCGGCGCCCCATGGCATGATCGGCACCGAGGAGGTCGAATTCTGCGGTGAGCCCTCGATCAGCCGGTCCGAATAAACCATGTAGACCAGTGTGTTTCGTTTTGCGTCGCAGCCGCGCACGATCTGCATCTTTTTGAAGAACAGCGAGCGCCGCTGCCGGAACATGTCCTCGCCCTGCTCCATCTTTCCCTTGAAACGGATCGGCCCGATCTGACGGCATGACAGCGAAATATCCGAAACCTGCTCCGCCACTCCCAGCCAGCCCTTGATGCCCCCCTTCTCCGGCACGGTAAAATGACACGCGACGCCCTCGACCTCCGGGTCATCGACGCCATAGGTCGCAAGCTTGTCATTCGGGGTCAGGAGATTGAATACCGTCGAGCGGCGAAAGATCAAATCGGGTTCGTCCGCCGCATGGGCGTGAGTTCCGGCGAGCACAACGACCGCGAGAATGACGAAGACCCAGGGGGTCCAGGTCCTACGGCGCCTGTCTTCAGTCCGACCTTGAAATGTCATCATTCGCTCCGTTTGCTGGGTCAGGCCAATGTAGGATCGCCGGGTTCCTGCGGAAAGATACCCCGACTGCCCAAATGGCCGGCATCAGACTCATGTGAACAGATTCACACGGCTTAACCGGCGCGACGCCATCGATTTGCGCGCGGAGCAAACCTGTGATGGAGAGGCTACAGGACGAAGGTCCGAAAGGATTCGATGGAAGCGAAGGCGCGCTTCTGATTCCATCAGAAGCGGAAGGGCTCTAAATCAAAAAAGGGCGGGATCAATCCCGCCCTTTTGATTCAGTCGTTATCCGCCACGAGGTTCGTCCGGTCGCGGCGTCCCGGAGTCTTTCACCGTTTCACGGAAACGGTCCAAGCCTCCAGCTTCTTGATCAGACCCGCTTCACGAGTCCTCCAGCCGAACCCCGGAATCGGGATGCTAGTGCGCCAGAACCGCCAGCAACAATAGCGCCACGATGTTGGTGATCTTGATCATGGGATTGACCGCCGGGCCCGCCGTATCCTTGTAGGGATCGCCCACGGTGTCGCCGGTCACCGCCGCCTTGTGCGCGTCGGAGCCCTTCCCTCCATGATGGCCGTCCTCGATATACTTCTTGGCATTGTCCCAGGCGCCGCCGCCGGAGGTCATCGAGATCGCGACGAACAGGCCCGTCACGATCACGCCGAGCAGCATGGCGCCCACCGCCGAGAACGCGGCGGACTTGCCGGCCGCGCCGCCGCCGGCGATCGCATAGATCACGAAATAGACAACGATCGGCGACAGCACCGGCAACAGCGACGGGATGATCATCTCCTTGATCGCGGCCTTCGTCAGCAGGTCCACGGCCTTGCCGTAGTCGGGCTTGTCGGTGCCTCGCATGATGCCGGGCTTCTCGCGAAACTGGCGACGCACCTCTTCCACGATCGCGCCCGCCGCGCGTCCCACCGCGGTCATGCCCATCGCTCCGAACAGGTAAGGCAGCAAACCGCCGAACAGCAGGCCGACCACGACATAGGGATTGTTCAGCGAGAAGTCCGGATTGACGCCCTGGAAGTAGGCATGATTTGCGGCGTCGCCGATGAAGAACTTGAGGTCCTGATTATAGGCCGCGAACAGCACCAGCGCGCCGAGACCGGCCGAGCCGATGGCATAGCCCTTGGTCACCGCCTTCGTCGTGTTGCCGACGGCGTCGAGCGCGTCGGTCGACTTGCGCACTTCCTTGGGCAGGCCCGCCATCTCGGCGATGCCGCCGGCGTTGTCGGTGACCGGGCCGAAGGCGTCGAGGGCCACGATCATGCCGGCGAGGCCGAGCATGGTGGTGACGGCGATCGCCGTGCCGAACAGGCCAGCCAACTGGTAGGTAGCGATGATGCCGCCGACGATGACGATGGCCGGCAG
>JBIQHO010000062.1:0-13851 GCA_044508545.1 Bradyrhizobiaceae bacterium
CGGGCAGATGGGCAGGAACGGCGAATAGCTCGCGGCGCGTTCCTCGCGCAAGCTGGGCAGCATGATCGCCATCACCCTGTCGATATTTTCCAGCACCTTCAGAAGCGTCGCGTCGAAACGGCCCGAAGTGTAGTAGGCCGTTGAACTGGCGAACTCGTAGTCGAAGCCGAAGGTGTCGAGGAAGGCGCGCAGGCGGGCGTTGTTGTGTTCGCCGAAGCTGTCATGCGTGCCGAAGGGATCGCGCACTTTCGTCAGCGGCTTGCCGAGATCCTGTGCCAGCAGCTCCTTGTTGGGCACATTGTCCGGCACCTTGCGCAGGCCATCCATGTCGTCGGAAAACGCCAGCAGCCGTGTCCTGATCCGGTCTTCGGTCAGCACCCGGAAGGCGTGACGCACCATGGTGGTGCGAGCGACCTCGCCGAAAGTGCCGATATGCGGCAGCCCGGAGGGGCCGTAGCCGGTCTCGAACAGCACCTCGTCCTTCGGTGTCTTCTTCAGGCGCGCGACGATCAGCTTCGCCTGCTCGAACGGCCACGCATTGGATTGTTCGGCGAGGCCGCGCAGATCGCTCGCTGACATCAGGTCTGACATTTCACTCACTTCACTCTCCATGGCGCGCGCGGCGTCTTCCGTTCCGTCGCGCCAATTTTTGATTGAGCATGATCCTATCCGAAAACCGGTCCCCTCTTTGCGCTGGCGCGGCGCTTCGCGCCGGATCGTGCTCTAAAAGGGGCTGACGGAAAAATACCGCAGCCACAGGTCGGTATAACGGCCTTTTTCCCAGATCCGGAACAGCGCCCAGTTCAGGGCCTGGCGCAACACGTCGTTGCCCTTCTTCACGGCGATGCCGACGCCTTCGCCGAAATAGCGGCTCTCGACGAACGGGCCGCCGCTGAACGCGCAGCAGCCTTCCGAATCAGTGCCATTGATCCAGAACGCCAGCCCGATGGCGTCGCCGAAGATGAAGTCGACCTCGCCCTTCCGCAGCGCCTGCCGAAGCGTCTCGTCATTCGGATAGGCATGCAGTTCGGCGTCGGTGAAAAAGGCCTTGAGATAGGCCTCGTGCGCGGAGCCTGCGATCACGCCGACCTTCTTGCCCTCGAGATATTCCGGGCGCACCTCGGGTATCACGGCGTCGCGCCGCGACACGAATCGCGCCGGCGGCCGATAGTATGGATCGGTGAAATCCACCCGCTTGCGCAGTTCCGGCGTCACCGCCAGCGAGGCGATGATGGCGTCGCCGCGGTTGCTGGTGAGCGCGTCCACCAGCGTCTCGAAGCGCCGCATCTGGATCGTGCAGGTGACCTTGATCTCCTCGCACAGGGAGCGCGCCAGATCGACATTGAAGCCGGCGGGATTGCCGTCGGGACCGGTGAAGTTGAAGGGCGGATAGTCGGTCTCGGTCAGAAAGCGGATCACGGTGAGGCGGGACAGATCGGGGCGGTCCGGACGGCGGCGCGGATCCCAGAAGCCCGGCACCGCCTGAGGCGCGACGCCCGGGGTCTTCGCCGCGGCCGCCGCTGCCGGTGCCGCGGTTTGCGCGCGCGCACCCTCGATCGTCGCTCCTGAAACCAGGAGCCCGCAGGCGACCAGCAGCCAACCCAGCAGCGTCGCGCGGCTGCGCGTCAATCTTTCGTTGGGGGAAACGGTATTGTGTGGTTGCATCGAGCGGGGCTTTTCGGACGGAGGTCTTATAAACCATCCGGAGCGAGACGCGAGTATCGTTTATTGCTGGGGGCGTCACTTGGCGGGGTGGGATCGTGTCGGGGATAGCACAGGGGCCATCACGCGGCAGCAGATGATGCCTGCGGGTTCGCTGCCGTCGGCGGCCTTTCCCGCCGGCGCTGTTCACACTCCGCAATCAAGCAACGACAACCGGCTGCGGGAGCCGGGCCCGGCGAGCGAGCTGGATTGCCTGCGACAGGTGTTCGCGCCCTCGCTGCTGGGCGCAGCCGAAGCGCGTGGCCGGGAACTCGGCATCAGTGCAGACCAGGTGCTGATCCGATCGGGCGTCATTGATGAGGACGCCTATCTGCAGGCGCTGTCCCTTCACACGGGTCTTGCGATCGAACCGTTCACCGAAACCTCCCGCGCCGATTGCCTCCTGCCCGATCACCACCTGCCCCACGCGGCCGAACACGGACTGCTTCCGCTGCGCCGGAATGGCCGGCTGGTCTGGGCCGTCGCGCCGCGCGGCCTGGCCACGCGACGACTCTGTCGCCTGGCCGCAGAATATCCATCCTTATGCGATCGGGTCTGTCTGACATCGACGCGAGACCTCAATCAGTTTCTGCTGCGGCGCGAGGCGGGCGATGCGCTCGGCCGGTCGGCCGCCAACGCGCTCGGCCGGCGATTTCCCGACCTGTCCGCCGCGCCGGTCGCCGGCGGCGCTTCCGGCGCGCTGCGGACGATGCGGCGCCTGGCGAAGACCGGCGTCCTGACCGTCATGATGGCGCTGGTGTCCGCCTCCGTCCTGGATATCCTCAATAGCGTGCTGGCGGTATGGTTTCTGGCATTCACCGGCCTGCGGCTCGCGGCCTGCCTGAGACCGCCGCGCCCGACGGCGCGATTGCCGCGGATCCCGGACGACCGTCTGCCGGTCTATACCGTGATCGCGGCGCTCTACCGCGAGGCGTCCTCGGTCGCATCGCTGATGCACGCCATCGGCGCCTTCGATTACCCGCGCGAAAAACTCGACGTCATCGTCGTCATCGAACTCGACGATCTCGAAACCCGCGCCGCACTTGCAAGGCTCGGCCCGATGCCACACGTCCAGGTGCTGCTTGCTCCGGCGGAAGGGCCACGCACCAAGCCGAAGGCTTTGAATTGCGCACTGCCGTTCGCGCGCGGCAGCTTCACCGCCATTTTCGACGCCGAGGACCGTCCCGATCCGGGCCAGCTCCGAGCCGCGCTCGACGCCTTTCGCATCCAGGGCGCTGACGTCGCCTGCGCGCAGGCCAGCCTCTGCATCGAGAATCAATCCGATAGCTGGCTCTCCCGCATGTTCGCCGCCGAATATGCCGGGCAGTTCGATGCCTTCCTTCCGGGGCTCGCATCATTCGGCGGGCCGCTGCCGCTCGGCGGATCGTCGAATCACTTCCGCACCGCGGTTCTTCGCGAGGTGGGCGGCTGGGATGCCTATAATGTCACCGAGGACGCCGACCTCGGCTTTCGGCTGGCGCGTTTCGGCTACCGGTCAACCACCTTCGCTTCGACAACTCTCGAGGAGGCGCCGGCGCGGTTTGGCGGATGGTTGCGCCAGCGCTCGCGCTGGATGAAGGGCTGGATGCAGACCTGGAGCGTCCACATGCGCCGACCCCGGCGGCTGTGGAGGGATGCAGGCGCGAAAGGATTTTTCACGCTGAACGTCATCGTCGGCGGCAATGTGCTGACGGCGCTGGCCTTTCCGATTCTTGCCGTCAACCTGGCGATTCAGGCGCTGACGCGCTCTGGCGACGGGCCGGGATGGCTCGCAAGCCCGCTCATGCCGCTCCATCTGATCACGATCGCCGCCGGGTTCGTCTCGACGATCGTGGTCGGACTCATGGGGCTGGCGCGGCGCGGGCAGTTGCGGCAGGGCTGGATCCTGGCGCTGACGCCGTTCTACTGGGCCTGCCTTTCGATCGCGGCGTGGCGCGCGCTGTATCAGCTGCTGAGGGAGCCATATCGATGGGAGAAGACCGAACACGGCCTTTCTCCGCAGATCCGCTCAGGCGCTGCACTCACCGACAGCGAACCGGCATCGAAGTCACGCCTCCGGAAGCGAGCCAGTATTCCGTTACGGATCCATCGTCCGCATCGCGCGTTGCGGATGAGGGGATCATCCGCCTTCGCGGACGATCGCCGGGGATGTGATAATCCCTATCCATGATCCCCTCCCGCATCCTGCGCCTCAGCCTCACCCGCTTCCGCAACTACGGCGCGGCCGGGCTTGAGACGCGCGGCGACATGGTCGTGCTGGTCGGGCCGAACGGGGCCGGCAAGACCAATTGCCTTGAAGCCATATCGCTGCTGTCGCCGGGGCGCGGATTGCGGCGCGCCGCGCGCGAAGCCTTTGCCAACATCCAGGGCGACGGCTCCTGGGCGGTTTCGGCCGAGGTGGAAGGTGCGCTCGGCCTCGCGACGCTCGGCACCGGCATCGACGCGCCGAACGATGAAGCCCAAAGCAGCAGCCGGCGCTGCCGGATCGACCGCGAGCCCGCCGCCTCCGCGGCGGCGTTCGGCGACCACCTGCGCATGGTGTGGCTGACGCCCTCGATGGACGGCCTGTTCGCCGGGCCGGCATCGGAACGCCGGCGCTTTCTCGACCGCCTGGTGCTTGCGGTCGACAGCGATCACTCCGGCCGCGTCTCGGCGCTGGAGCGCAGCCTGCGCTCGCGCAACCGCCTGCTGGAAGCGCGCAACGTCGACGACCACTGGTGCGCCGCCGTCGAGCGCGAAACCGCAGAGCTTGCCGTCGCGGTCGCGGCGATGCGCGCGCAAACCGTGACACGCCTTGCCGCCGCGCTGGAAACGCGCGGCGCGGCCTCCGCTTTCCCCTCGGCCAGCATCAGGCTCGACGGTTGGATGGAAAACGCTCTCCTCAGCGAACCGGCCACAGTGGTGGAGGACCGTTACCGCGCGATCCTGCGCGACAATCGCGCCCGCGATGCAGCCGCCGGCCGCACGCTCGACGGTCCGCACCTCACCGATCTCGAAGTGAGCTACGCGCCCAAGAACATGTTGGCGAAGGACGCCTCCACCGGCGAGCAGAAGGCGCTCCTGATCGGACTCGTGCTCGCCCATGCAGGTCTCGTCGCCGAGATGACCGGGATCGTGCCGCTGCTGCTGCTCGACGAGGTGGTGGCGCATCTCGATCCCGACCGTCGCGTCGCGCTGTTCGAGGAACTGACCCGATTGGGCGCGCAGGTCTGGATGAGCGGCGCCGATCCGGCCGCGTTCGCGCATGTCGGCGCCGGCAGCGAGATATTCGATGTCGATCAGGGCCGGATCGCCCGTCGACCGCCATCGTGACGCCAGCAGATCCCTAAAGCTCCGGCAGGACCGGGAAGGCCCGCAAACGTCCGGCCTCGAGCGCCGTTTTCTTGGTCCTGGAATCGCTGTTTCGACAGCTCCCCGAATCGGCCGTTCCCGCCCTTGAAAAACAACGTAAAAAACACATATATTCAATGGCTTGGAGGCGGTCACTTTGCGCTAGGCGCGGTGCCGCTTTCATGTCAGAAATAAAGCTTCTCGGCCGCGCTCATACGCGGCTGATTCGGGACATCTTCTGAAGGCCTTTCATGAACGAACCTGCCCGGCAGCAACTTGCCGACACCCAGCCTGTCGCGCCCGTCGAATACGGCGCGGAATCGATCCGGGTTCTCAAGGGCCTCGACGCCGTGCGCAAGCGCCCCGGCATGTATATCGGCGATACCGACGACGGATCCGGCCTGCACCACATGGTCTATGAAGTCGTCGACAACGCCATCGACGAGGCGCTGGCGGGACACGCCACCATGGTGGAGGTGATTCTCAACGCTGACAATTCTGTCACGGTGCGCGACAACGGCCGCGGCATTCCCGTCGGCATCCACAAGGGCGAAGGCATTTCCGCGGCCGAGGTCATCATGACCCAGCTCCACGCCGGTGGAAAGTTCGACCAGAATTCCTACAAGGTCTCCGGCGGTCTGCACGGCGTCGGCGTCTCCGTCGTCAACGCGCTGTCGAGCAAGCTCGCGCTGCGCATCTGGCGCGACGGCAAGGAGCATTACGTCGAATTCGCGCACGGCGACTCCGTCGCGCCGCTGAAAGTGGTCGGCGACGCCGCCGGCAAGCGCGGCACCGAGGTGACGTTCCTCGCCTCGACGGAAACCTTCAAGAACGTCGAATACGATTTCGCGACGCTGGAGCATCGGCTGCGCGAACTCGCCTTCCTCAATTCCGGCGTCAATATCCTTCTGGTCGACAGGCGCGGCGCCGTGGAGAAGCGCGAGGAGATGCGCTACGACGGCGGCGTGGAGGAATTCGTCAAGTTCCTCGACCGCAACAAGAAGGCCGTGGTGCCGGCGCCGATCATGGTGCGCGCCGACATGAACGGCATCGGCGTCGAAGCCGCGCTGTGGTGGAACGACAGCTATCATGAAAACGTGCTGTGCTTCACCAACAACATTCCGCAGCGCGACGGCGGCACCCATCTCGCCGGCTTTCGCGGCGCGCTGACGCGGCAGGTCAACGGCTATGCCGACGCCATGGCCAAGAAGGAGAGAATCGCGCTGACCGGCGACGATTGCCGGGAAGGCCTGACCGCCGTGCTGTCGGTAAAGGTGCCGGACCCGAAATTCTCGTCGCAAACCAAGGACAAGCTGGTCTCCTCCGAAGTCCGCCCCGTGGTCGAGAACGTCATCAACGAGGCGTTGGCGGCGTGGTTCGAGGAACACCCGACCGAAGCCAGGATCATCGTCGGGAAGGTGGTGGAAGCGGCGGCAGCCCGCGAAGCCGCGCGAAAAGCGCGCGAACTGACGCGGCGCAAGGGCGCGCTCGACATCGCTTCGCTTCCGGGCAAGCTCGCCGACTGCCAGGAGCGCGATCCGGCCAAGTCGGAATTGTTCATCGTCGAGGGCGATTCCGCCGGCGGCAGCGCCAAGCAGGGCCGCAACCGTGAATTCCAGGCCGTGCTGCCGTTGCGCGGCAAGATCCTCAACGTCGAGCGGGCGCGTTTCGACAAGATGCTGTCGTCCGAGCAGATCGGCACGCTGATCACCGCGCTCGGCACCGGCATCGGCCGCGACGACTTCGATCTGTCGAAGCTGCGCTATCACAAGATCATCGTGATGACCGACGCCGACGTCGATGGCGCGCATATCCGCACGCTGCTGCTGACGTTCTTCTTCCGGCAGATGCCGGCGTTGATCGAGGCCGGTCACCTCTATATCGCGCAGCCGCCGCTCTATAAAGTGACGCGCGGCAAGTCGGAGCAGTACCTCAAGGACGAGCGCGCGCTGGAAGATTACCTGATCGCGACCGGCCTCGACGATTGCAGCTTCCAGACCGCGTCCGGCGACGTGCGCGGCGGCCGCGACCTGCAGGCGCTGGTCGAGGATGCCCGCGTCATCCGCAACGTGCTCCACAATCTGCACAGCCGCTACAACCGCGCGGTCATCGAACAGGCCGCGATCGCCGGCGTGCTCAACCCGAAGGTGACCGGCGATCCGGCCACCGCGACCGCCGCCGCCGACTACATCGCCAGGCGGCTGGATGCGCTGGCCGACGAGGTCGAGCGCGGCTGGAGCGGACGCTTCGCCGAGGGCGAGGGTTTTTTCTTCGAGCGCACCGTGCGAGGCGTCAAGGACGTCGCCGTGATCGACGATGCGCTGCTCGGCTCGGCCGATGCGCGCAAGCTCGACGAATACGCGGCGAAACTGCAGGAGGCCTATCCGCGGCCCGGCCTGCTGCGCCGCAAGGACACCGAGACCGCGATCCACGGTCCGGTCGGCCTGTTCGAGGCCGTGACCGACTCGGGGCGCAAGGGCGTGGCGCTGCAACGCTACAAAGGCCTCGGCGAGATGAACCCCGACCAGCTCTGGGAGACCACGCTCGACACCAACGAACGGTCGCTGCTGCAGGTGAAGATCAAGGAAGTCGACGAGGCCGACGACATCTTCACCAAGCTGATGGGCGACGTGGTGGAGCCGCGCCGCGAATTCATCCAGGACAACTCGCTCAGCGCCAACGTGGATGTGTAAGCCGGTACCGCGCAACCACGTCCCGCATATCCGGGCCGTAGCTGGAAAACCGGAAAGCCAGAGCGTTTTCAAGCGAAGTGGCTACCGTTCGCGTCAAGAAAACGCGTCAGATCAAAAACATGGAGCTCCGCTTCTGATTCCATCAGAAGCGGAGAGGCTCTATGCCGTCCCGGCGGCGTCTTGGCTGGCTGACGGGTCCGGCCCGCCGACCCATTCGGATATACAGCGTTCGAGATCCCGGAGATTTTGCCGCATTTGCTCCAGCGAAAAGCCCAGCGCGAAAAATCGCTCGGTCATATCGCCGGGCAGTCCGCGCGTCAGCCCTTCGCGGCGCATCGCGGCGATTTCCTCGGCATAGGCCAGAAGCGCCGTCTGCACCGGCCGCATCGCCGGCACCGCCGAACCTTGCCGTAACGCCTCGGCTGAGGCCTTCAGATAATTGCTCATGGCTTCGCTGAGCTGCGCGATCGGCAGCATGAGCCGCGACTGGAGATTGGCCGGCAACGGCGTCACCGTGGCGCGCCCGATCATCACCACATCGTGCCGCAATCGCAACACGGTTCGCAATAGCGGCCCGGTGTCCGGCCCATGGGACAACCGGGCCGAGCGCTCGCGTTCAGCCTCGGTGCCGATCGCGTTCAGCTCGCTGATGGCATGACCGATTCCATCCTGAAGCGCGTGAAGCGCGTCATTGTCGCGGCCGCGCGTGAGGCCCGCGAGCAATTCCTGCACGGCGTCGGCAAGGAGGTTGAGCACGCGCGCAGCATTGACGCGAATCTGGCCGTAGGCGCGCGACGGCAGCACCAGGAACGACACCAGCAGCCCGGTGACGGCCCCGACCGTCACCTCCAATATGCGGTCGATGGCGGATTCGAGCGGCGACATCTGCCCCATCGTCGGCAGCAGCAGCACGATGATCGCGGTCACGGTCGCGACGTTTAGGCTCGGATTGATCGCGGCCAGGAAGGCCAGCGGTGCAACCGCCAGCACCAGCACCGCCAGCAACGCGCTTTCGCCGTGATGCGGGATCAGAATGGCGATCGCGCCGCCGTAGATCGCCCCGCCGATGGTGCCGATGAGATAGTCGCGCGTCACCTTCAGCGAGCGGCCGACGCTCATCTGGGTCACGATGATGGCCGTCAGCACGGCCCACAGCGGCAGCCGCAGGTGCAGCGTAATCGCGAGCGCCAGCGCGGTGAAGGCGGCGGCCGTGACCCGGACGCCAAGGCCCATTTCGACTTTTCGCGACCACAGCCGCGTTGCCGTGCGTTTCAGCAATGAGATCATGCCCCGCACAGGGTTGGGTCGGGTTAACCAGCCGCCTCGAGGTTAAAGCCGGTCGCGCGTCATTCCGCAACAGTGCGGTTTTCCGGGAGCCCCGCGGTCACATATTCGTGGTAACCGGCGGCAGGACATTTCAAATTCGGACACGTGAACCATATTCCTGATATTGCCTTGAACCTGAGCCCCATTCGGGGAACTTACTCCCGTAAGCCGTGTTTTATTTGTTCGCGTAAGCGTTGGTGTCGTGATGCCGGTTTTCCGTTATTTTCTTGTCATGGGCTGCTGTCTTCTCGGCTTGCTTTTAGCCGCCGACTGGATCTGGCCCGGCGACACCGCTTCCGGCGTGCATCCGACGGCCATCGCGACAGCGGACGCGACATCCGCGGGCTTGCAGGCGACGGGCTTGCAATCCGTGACCTCCGACCCAAAACACTCATCCTCCAGGGACCTGTCCTCTAAAGATTTGTCCTCCAAGGATTCCTCCAAGAATCCGACCGCAACGGATTCCGGGACAGAATCGACGGTTCTCAGTTCGATCGACGACTGGCGACGCTCCGAGGAACGCTTCGAGCGCTCGAAGCAGAATCCCCGACCCATCGTTTATCCGGACGTCGCCACGCTTGCGCCCACCCCCAATCGCTTGCAGTGGGAACGCCAGCTCCGCTACCTGCCGGCCGATCATGTCTACGAAGCGCGGGCGGAAATGCCCAAGGGAACGGCCGCCGAATCCCCGAAGGTGGCTGAGAAGACCGCGCCGCCGCGCAAGCACGTCGCCCACGTCCGCAGCAAGGCAAGGATCGCCGACGACATCGAGCGAGCGCCTCCGCGCTACGCGCGCAACAGCACCTGGAACCCGTTCGGCTTCTTCGACTGATCGAGGACGCGAGCCTTCGCGCGGCATCGACCCTTTCCGGATCCTTGCTGGCCGCCGAGTCGCGTCAGCGCACAACGCTCGCGGGATCAGCCCTCGATGATGATGAAATCGGCTTCCGAACATTTCTGGCGGATCGCCTTCGCAGCCTGATATTCAGGGCTTTGATAGCACGCCTTCGCGGTGGCGAAATCCTTGAACTCGACCACCACGTTGCGGTCGCGGGAGCTGCCTTCCATCGAATCGAACGGGCCGCCGCGCACGAGGAAGTTGGCGCCGAACTTGTCGAACGCGGGCCTGGCCGCGGCGAGATAGTCGGGATAGCGATCCCGGTGGCGGATCGAAACGCGCACGATCCAATAGCCTTTTGCCATGCTCGATCCTCCGTTTGACCCAGGTTTATCAAACCCGCCGGCCTAACGCGCTCCGACTTTATGACGGGATCCGCCGGCATGATGGGATCCGCCGGCTTCGAACCGCGGATCGCTGACAGTCTCCTGCCCCGCGGCTTTCGACAGGCGCTGCAACGACTTCGTGAAGCCGGAACCTGGCTGTGTCCGGTGAACGCGGTTGTCAGCGCCGCGGCCGCGCCCGATAATCAGGCTCGATCCCCATTCCGACGGAGGCGACATGAGCTGGCTTCCCTCCAACGATCCCGTCCTCGGCGACCCCCGGTCCTGCGACGCGCTCGAACTCGTCATTGTGCCGCGCACCCGCGATCTCGGCGACGGATTCGCCGTGCGCCGGGCATTGCCGCACGGCAAGCGGCAGATGGTCGGCCCCTTCATCTTCTTCGATCATTTCGGACCGGTGCAGTTCGTCTCCGGCAAGGGCATGGACGTGCGGCCGCATCCGCATATCGGGCTCGCCACCGTTACGTACCTGTTCGACGGCAGCATCATGCACCGCGACAGCGAGGGCAACATCCAGGAAATCCAGCCCGGCGCGATGAACCTGATGACCGCGGGGCGCGGCATCGCCCATTCCGAACGCACTCCGGACGCGCAGCGCGCAAACGGCCAGTTGATGCTCGGCCTGCAAAGCTGGATCGCGCTGCCGGAGGGCAAGGAGGAAATCGCGCCCTCATTCCAGCACTACGGCGCCGGCAGCCTGCCAACGGTCCAGGACAAGGGATTGCGCGCCCGCGTCATCGCCGGCCGGTCGTTTGGCGCAACTTCGCCGGTCGAGATGGTGTCGCCGTGGTTCTACGTCGAGGTCAGCTTGGACGCCGGCATGTGCGCGCCACTGGATACAGATCACGAGGAGCGTGCGATCTATCTGGTCGAGGGCGAGATCGAGATCGCGGGCGACCGCCACGAAGCTCCCCGACTGCTGGTTTTCCGCCCCGGCGACCGCATTACGGTGCGGGCGACAAGGCCCGCACGGATGATGTTCCTCGGCGGCGACGCGCTGGAGGGGCCGCGGCACATCTGGTGGAATTTCGTCTCTTCCAGCAAGGAACGCATCGAGCAGGCCAGGGAAGACTGGAAAACCGGCCGCTTCGCTGCCGTCCCGAACGAGCACGAGTTCATTCCGCTACCGGAATGATCCCGCGCATGGGGTCACGCCGGCAGTCCGTTCGCCTGCGCCAGTTCCCTCAATGAGACCTGCGGCCGCGCGCCGATGTGCTGGATCACCTCGGCCGCGGCCAGCGCGCCGAGCCGGCCGGCGTTTTCGTGGCTCGCGCCCCTCACCAGTCCGAACAGGAATCCCGCCGCGAACAGGTCGCCGGCGCCGGTGGCATCGACAAGCCGGTCGATCGGGCATGCCGGCACCGCGGTAACGCCGTCCGTGGTCGCAATCACGCAGCCCTTCTCGCTGCGGGTGACAACGCCGAGCGCGGCGTCCTTGCGCAATTGCGCCAGCGCCGCGTCGAAGCTGGAGGTCTGGTAGAGCGAATGCAGTTCAGCCTCGTTGGCGAAGATCAGGTCGACGGCGCGGCTGCGCATCAAATGCAGGAACTCGTCGCGGTAGCGATCGACGCAAAACGCATCCGACAGCGTCAGCGCCACCTGGCGCTTCGCTCCGTGCGCAATCTGCGACGCCTTCAGGAACGCCTCCTTGGCGGACTTGGGGTCCCACAGATAGCCCTCGAGATAGAGGATCGACGCGGCGGCGACGGCCTCGGCATCGATGTCCGCCGGCGACAGGTCCTGCGCCGCACCGAGATAGGTGTTCATGGTGCGCTCGCCGTCCGGCGTCACCAGAATGTAGGAACAGCCGGTGGCCGGTCCATCGGAGGCGGGCGGCGTGTCGAAGGCCACCTTCGCGGCGCGGATGTCATGCGCATACAGACGGCCGATCTGATCGTCCTTCACCTTGCCGACATAGGCCGCGCGTCCGCCGAACCCGGCGAGACCGACGATGGTGTTGGCGGCCGATCCGCCCGACATCTCGGTGGCGGGTCCCATGTCGGCATAGATCGAGGCGGCGCGCGCCTCGTCGATCAGCGCCATGCCGCCCTTGGCCATGCCGTGGGCGGCGAGAAAGCCCTCGTCGGTCCGCACCAGCACGTCGAAAATCGCGTTGCCGATCCCGAGCACGTCGTATTTCGCTGAAGTCATTAAGAATGTCCCGTTGCGTCAATTGCGGGGGGAAGCGAGAAATCCGGTCAGACTCCTCGGCCAGTGGAGGTGCCGCGACCTAACACGGGTGCTTCCATGCCATCAAGCACGGCCTGATGGTGCGATTCTAACATTGTATCCCGTTGCAGCAGGTGTTTTTGCAAATGTTTAGAATCAAAGGACCACTAGCAAATATAAGTTTCTAGTGGAGCTTTGGATTTGACATTCGCTTCTTGCGTCGCTCCAAACCGGATAGCGAATGTCAAATCCACTCCACCAGGCCGACATCGTCATGATCCGCTCCGTCCTCACCGTCTCCTCGGGCACGCTGGCCTCGCGTCTGCTCGGATTCGCGCGCGATGCCCTGACCGCGGCGCTGCTCGGCGCTGGACCGGTCGCCGATGCATTTCTGATGGCGTTTCAGCTCATCAACGTGATCCGGCGGATGCTCGGCGAAGGCGCACTGAACGCGGCGCTGGTGCCGGCCTGGATGCGCCTGCGCGACGGCAGCGGACCTGCCGTCGCCGCGGCCTTCGCCGGCGCTGTGCTCGGCACCGTGAGCGCGGCCCTGCTCGCGCTTACCATGATCGCCGCCGTGGCGATGCCGCTTGTGATGATGGTGCTGGCTCCGGGCTTCGTCGGACGCGAAAGCCTGCAGCTTGCCGTGACGAACGCACGGCTGATGCTGCCCTATCTCGCCTTCGCCGGCCCCGCAGCCGTCATGATCGGCCTGATGAACGCCCGGCATCGCTTCGCGATTCCCGCCTTCGCGCCGCTGACGTTCAACGTCGCCCTGATCCTCGTCGCCGCGGTGCTGCTGCTGTCGCATCGGGACTCGCATTCGGCGGCGCTGGTGATGGCGGCGACCGTGGGCGCGGCCGGCCTGCTGCAACTCGTTGCCCTCGTAACCCCGGTCCGCCGCGACAATCTCGCAAGCCCCTTGCGCGTCTCCTTCGATGGCAGAATGCGGGATTTCGCCCGCAAGGCCATCCCGGGCATGATCGCGAATTCGGGACCGCAATTGCTGATCGTGGCCGGCGCGATCGTGGCATCAGGGTCGCCGTCGGCGGTGGCGTGGCTTTATTTCGCCAACCGCCTGATCGAACTGCCGCTGGGGATGGTCGGCGTCGCCGTCGGCACCGTGCTGGTGCCGGAATTGAGTCGCGCCCTCACCAGAAACGACACCGCCGCGCTGGCAAACGCGGAGTCGCGGGGGCTCGAGCTTGCGGCGGGTCTCGCTCTGCCGGCGGCGCTGGGCCTGGTCGTCCTCAGCGAGCCGATCGTGCAGGTTCTGTTCGAGCACGGCGCGTTCACAGCGGCCGACACCAAAGCCACGGCGCTGGCGCTCGGCAACCTCGCCCTCGGCCTGCCCGCTTATGTCCTGATCAAGACGCTGTCTCCGGCCTTC